>JAWWOL010000104.1:0-7361 GCA_033851695.1 Frankiales bacterium | reverse complement strand
CATCTGCGGGCGGGCTCACCGAGTTCTCGGCTCAACTGGGGCTGACGGCGGTCGACAGCGACGTCGAAGAGGCCTATCTCGAGCACCTGCTGGACAGCCCGGACGCGCGCGAGGTGCTGTGGCCG
The DNA here is from genome assembly GCA_033851695.1 of Frankiales bacterium. Taxonomy (GTDB): domain Bacteria; phylum Actinomycetota; class Actinomycetes; order JAWWOL01; family JAWWOL01; genus JAWWOL01. The sequence goes on along the minus strand of JAWWOL010000104.1, from coordinate 7,236 downwards.
CCACCGCGCAACGCGCCGTGCTGGTGCGGCTCCGGGGCGAAGTACAAGAAGTGCTGCCTCCCCCGTGGCCGCCTGTAGTCCGCTAGCCGTGCCCGCCCAGGTAGCCGATCACGATGCCTTGAGCCAGGACGACGTTGAGGATTCCCAGCCCGATCAATCGGTCTCGGCTCCAGCGCCACGGCGGCAGGAGGAGACGGCTCCAGCCGGCGCCCCTCAGTGGGGTCTCACTCCCGCGGGCCTGCAGAGAGAGTACGAACGCCACGACGGCAAAGACCAGGCTGACCCACAGCAGCTTCGGCAGGGTCCCGTGGCCGCTGAGGTGGTGGCCCCACCACACGCCGAACAGCTCGCCGATGAGCGCCGACAGGACATAGCGGCCGAGTCGGCTCTGCACCGCCGAAGCGACGCCCCGCAGCGCGGTGTCCAGCAGAAGCTCACCGATGACCTCGACGACGAACTGCACGATGACGCTGACGATCAGCTCGAGGATGAGGTCCACCGCGTCAGCGCCCGGGCAGGGACAGGACCACGGTCAGCGCGTCCCGAAAGGCCTGCATCTCCCCTGGTGTCCCCACGCTGACCCGCAGCCAGCCGGTCGGTCCGGTCGCCCTGATCAGTACGCCGCGGTCGAGCAGCCCCTGCCACACCGCGTCCCTGTCGTCGAGGCCACCGAAGAACACGAAGTTGGCGTCGCTGTCCGCCACCCGCAACCCCTGCGCCCGCAGCCAGTGGACCAGCGAGTCACGCTCCTCGCGCAGCACGTCGACCTGCGCCAGCAGCTCGTCGGCGTGCGCGATCGCGGTCCGCGCCACGGCCTGGGTGACGGCCGAGAGGTGATAGGGCAGCCGTACGAGACGGAAAGCGTCGACGATCTCCGGCGACGTGACGCAGTAGCCGACGCGGGTGCCGGCGAACGCGAACGCCTTGCTCATCGTCCGGGTGACGACCAGCCGCGGTTCGTCGGCCAGCAGCGACAGCGCGGTCGGCGTCCCCGGCCGGCGGAACTCGGCGTAGGCCTCGTCGACCACGACGAGTCCCCCGTACTCCCCGGTCGCGTCGAGGACGGCCCGGGCAGTGTCGAGCGGCAGCGCGGTGCCGGTCGGGTTGTTCGGCGAGGTGAGGATGGTCATCGTCGGCCGGTGCCTGCGGACGGCCGCCACCGCAGCGTCCGGGGCGAGCGAGAAGTCCTCGGCGCGAGGCTCGGTCACCCACCTGGTGAACGTGTCGCGGCAGTAGTCGGGGTACATGGCGTAGGTCGGGCTGAACCCGAGCGCCGTACGGCCCGGGCCGCCGAAGGCCTGCATCAGCTGGTGCATCACCTCGTTGGACCCGTTGGCGGCCCACACGTGCGAGGGGTCGACGGTCACCTGCTCGCGCTTGGCCAGGTAGCCGGCGAGGTCCGCACGCAGCTGCAGCGCCTCGCGGTCGGGGTAACGGTTCAGCCGTCCGGCGACATCGGCCACCGCGGCGGCGAGGTCGGCGACGAGGGCCGGAGACGGAGGGTACGGGTTCTCGTTGACGTTGAGCTGGACCGGAACGTCGAGCTGCGGGGCACCGTAGGGCACCTGACCGATGAGGTCGTCCCGCAGCGGGAGCCGGGTCACCCGCCGACCCGGATCCGTACGGCGTCGGTGTGCGCGATCAGGTCCTCGGCGCCGCCCAGGGCGACCACGTGCGGGGCGACCGCTGCCAGCGCCTCGCGGTCGTAGTCGATGACGTGGATGCCGCGCAGGAACGAGTGCACGGACAGGCCTGCGCTGTGCCGCGCGGAGCCGGCGGTCGGCAGCACGTGGTTGGACCCGGCGAGGTAGTCGCCGAGGCTGACCGGCGCGTACGGGCCGACGAAGATGGCGCCGGCGTTGCGGATCCGCATGGCGACGTCGCGGGCGTTGTCGGTGATGACCTCGAGGTGCTCGGCCGCCCACAAATCGACGATCTCGATGCCGTGGTCGAGGTCGTCGACGAGCACCAGGGCGGACTGCCCGGCCAGGGCGGTCTCGACCCGCTCGCGGTGCCGGGTCGCGGCGATCTGGGGGACCAACGCCTCGGCGACGGACGTGGCCAGGGTCTCGCTGGCGGTGACCAGCAGGCAGGCGGCCATCGGGTCGTGCTCGGCCTGGGCGATGAGGTCGGCCGCGAGGTGGGCCGGGTCGGCGGTGTCGTCGGCGAGGATCGCGATCTCGGTCGGACCGGCCTCGGCGTCGATGCCGACGACTCCGCGGACCAGCCGCTTGGCCGCGGCGACGTAGACGTTGCCCGGACCGGTGATGACGTCGACCGGCAGACAGTCCTCGGTCCCGTACGCCGCCATCGCGATCGCCTGGGCGCCGCCGACGGCGTAGACCTCGTCGATGCCGAGCAGCGCGCACGCGCCGAGCACGGCCGGGTGCGGCAGGCCGCCGTACGCCTTCTGCGGCGGGCTCATCACGGCGATGGAGCGGACGCCGGCGACCTGGGCGGGGACGACGTTCATCACGACGCTGGACGGATAGGCGACCAGGCCGCCAGGGACGTAGAGCCCGACCCGGCCGACCGGCAGGTAGCGCTCGGTGACCGTGGCGCCGGGCGCCAGCGTCGTCGTGTGCTCGGGCAGCCGCTGCGCCTCGTGCACCACGCGGCACCGGCGGATGCACTCCTCGAGGGCAGCGCGCAGGCCGGGCTGCAGGTCGTCCAGCTGCTGGCCGGCGGCGACGATCGCCTCGATCGGGACCCGCAGCGCCTCGAGCTCGATGCCGTCGATCCGGGCGGTCGCGTCCCGCACGGCGGCGGAGCCCCTGGTCCGCACGTCGTCGAGGATCGGCCGGACGATCTCGGCGGCGTCCTCGACGTTGACGGCGGCGCGGGGCAGCAGCGCAGCGACGTCGAGGGGCCCGAGGCCGCGACGACCACGCAGGTCGAGAGAGGAGATCACGCCCGGGAGCCTACCGGCGGGCCGATCCCGCCGGCAGCAGGTATCGCGGCCTAGGGTGAGCGCGTGGCCATCGACCTGCCGCTGTTCCCGCTCAGCGCTGTGCTCCTGCCGGGCTTCGACCTGCCACTGCATGTCTTCGAGCCGCGCTACCGGACGCTCGTCGAGGACCTGATCGCGCTGCCGGCGGACCAGCCGCGGCGGTTCGGTGTGATCGCGATCCGCCAGGGCCACGAGGTCGGTGCCGATGCGGCCCGCGACCTGCACGCCATCGGCTGTGTCGCCGAGATCAGCGAGATCACCGCGCTGCCCGACGGCCGCTACCTGCTGGAGAGCACCGGCCTGATCCGGTTCCTGGTGCGTTCGGTCGACCGCGGGGCCGCCCCTTACCTGGTCGGCTCGGTCGAGCTGCTGCCCGAGCCGTCCGGGACCGATGCGGTGGAGCTCGCCGCCGCGGTGCTGACCGGGTTCGACGGCTACGCCGACGTGCTCAGCGAGCTTGGGGTCGACGTGCGGGAGCCGCGGTCGCTCCCCTCCGACCCGGTGGCCCTGTCCTACGCGGTGGCCGGGTCGATGGTGCTCGACGTGAGCGACCGGCAGCGCCTGCTGGAGTGCGACGACGCGGCGCGGCGGCTCGCAGCCGAACGGGTCCTGCTCCGCCGGGAGACCGCACTGATCGACGCTCTCGGTTCGGTCCCGGCGGACGACCTGCTCCGCGGCGCCCCGCTGTCGGCGAACTAGGAGTCGGTGACAGCCGACCCGGGCGTGCTGACCGGCTCGGCCGCAGGCAGCGGCTCTGTCTTGGGCTTGGCCGGCCAGGTGAGCGCGTAGAGCAGGCCGTGCACGGCGACCCCGGCGACCGCCCAGCTGATCAGGACCACCCGGGCGCCCAGGTCGGCGGCGAGCTTGGCCTTGGTGTTGTCCGGCGTGAGGGCGAGCGCCAGCGGCTGGGTCCCGCCGGTCCACGCGTGGCCGACCCGCCAGGTCAGCCACCCGGCCGCGAGGCCACCGATCGCCAGGCCCAGGGTTGCGCCGATCTCCGCGCGCTTGGCGGTGAAGAAGACCACGACGCCGGCGACGACGCCCGCGGCGCCCGTGATCAGCAGGAACCACCCGTCGTCGCGTACGAGCGGTTTGGCGTCGCCGACGACGAGGTTGAGGCTGGTCGCGCCGGAGGAGTAGAGCGGATGCGGCGCGAGGTGGCCCCAGAGCAGCCCCAGCGGGAAGGCCGCCAGCTCGAGCGCCACGACGATCAGGGCACCGACGGCCAGGTCGTGCCGCCAGCTGCGCTGGGGCTTCGCGACCGGCTCGGCTTGGTCAGGTGATGGAAAGCTCACGTGTCCATCCAAGCATCCCGTGTCACCGGTGCACCGCCTTGCCGAAGGCCCACGAGGCCAAGGCCAGCGCCGCCAGGGCCACGGCCGCGCAGACTCCGAGGTCGCGGGCGATCAGCCAGCCGTCCGGATGCGCGGCGAAGGCCTGGGACAGCGCGTCGGCTGCGTAGGTCGACGGGATCACCGCTCGCAGCACCTGGACCAGGACCGGCAGCCGGTGAGCGGCGACCAGGTCCAGGAAGATGACCGCGGACATGCCGAGCTGGCCCGCCACGGTGGCGATCTCCGGCTTGGGCGCCAGCAGCCCGATCGCCGCCCCGACGCCGGCGAGGGAGGCTCCGGCGAGCAGGACGACGAGCGGGAGCAGCAACAGCGCCGCCCACCGCAGGTCGTACATCAGCACGCCGGCCACCGCCGTGCCGACCGTGCCGGGCACGGCGAACGTCGCGTACGAGGCTGCGGTCGCCAGGACCACCACCCCTCGCGGCACCGGCAGTGCGGCGTAGTAGTCCAGCCCGCCGTTGGCCTTGAGCGCGCCGAACCTCTGGGCCAGCAGGTTGAGCCCGACGAACGCGACCACCAGGACGGTGGAGCCGGCGACGATCTGGGCACCCTCACTGCCCTTGCCGCCGACAACCCGCAACAGGACCAGGATGCCGATGCTCTGGAACGCCGCGACGAACAGCAGCGGCACGCGGACGACCCTCGTACGGGCCAGCTGTCCGGCGTAGACCGCGCCGAAGGCCGCCGGCCAGGACGGCCGCTGTGGCTGTGGCGGCGAGCTCACGGCGGGCGCCTTGACCGCCAGCTCATGGGTTCTCATGCCCGCTCGAGGTCGCGCGCGGCCCCACCCAGGGTGAGGTAGACGTCCTCGAGCGACGGCGTCGCCAAGGTGAAGTCGTCGAGCGCCTGGAAGGCCGGCCCACCGGTCAGCATCGCCAGTGCCTCGCGGGCGTCGGACGCGGCCATCCGGGTCGTCCAGCGCCGGCCGTTGACCGTGGCCTGGGCGGCCAGCCGCGCCACGGTCGGGTCGCCCATCGGCGGATCCTGCCGCCACACCAGGTCCAGGCGCACCTCGTCGCTGACCAGCGCCTTGAGCCGGCCAGGGGTGTCGTCGGCGATCACCCGGCCACTGTCGAGCACGGCGACCCGGTCGAGCACCGACTCGGCCTCGAGCACGTTGTGGGTGACCAGGACCACCGTGGTGCCACGCTCCCTGCGGCTGTGCAGCGCGTCCCAGACCGCCCGCCGGGCCTGCGGGTCGAGCCCGGTCGTCGGCTCGTCGAGCACGAGAACGGCACGTTCGCCGATCAGGGCGGTGGCCACCCCGGCCAGCCTGCGCTGGCCACCGGACAGCTTGCCCAGCGGCCGGTCAGCGATCGGGCCGAGGCCCAGCTCGTCGACCAGGCCCTCGGTCGCCGTACGGGCCTGGCGCTTGGGCAGTCCGCGCAGCCGCCCGGTCGTGTCGACGGCGACCCGGACGGACAGCTCGTCGAGCGCCGGCTCGGTCTGGGCGAGGTAGGCCACCTGGCGGGACACCAGGTCAGGGCGCCCGGTGACGTCCTGGCCGAAGAGCTGGACCGTACCGGAGTCCGGGGACAGCAGCCCGATCAGCTGGCGGACCAGCGAGGTCTTGCCGGCACCGTTCGGGCCGAGCAGGCCGTAGACCTGACCCGCCGAGATCGCGAGGTCGACGTTGTCCGTGGCGACGACCGCGGGCCGGGCGTTCTTGCCGGTCCGACCCGGATAGCTGCGGACCAGCCCACGCACCGCGAAGCAGGGCGTCGCAGTCGCAGTCATCAGGCCTCGGCAGTCGGGAGGAAGGAGGTGGCACACCAGCGTCCCCGACGGACCTGTGCGCCCGCAAACCGGGGGCGGTGAAGTCGCCGGAACCTGCCCGGCACCGGCAGGGACAGCCGCAGCTCAGCCACCCAGGCAGGACGGCCCGAGCAGCGCCTTGAGGTCTCCCATCAGCGACGGCGTGGCGGTCACCCGCAGCCGGTCGTCGAGCCGCAGCACCGTCGTGCGGGCACCGGTGGACAGCTGCAGGTGCACCTCGGTCGTGCCCGGATGGTGACCGAGCACCTCCTTGAGCCGCTCGACCACCGGCGGCGTGCACCTGGCCGCTGGCAACGTCAGGATCACCGGGCCGCGCGGCCCCTGGGACAGGTCCGGGACGGTGATCTCCATCGCGATCAGCTTGGGCGTCTCGTCGCGCTTGTCGAGCCGGCCGCGCACGAGCACGACGGCGTCCTCGGTCAGGTGGACGGCGCACTGTTGGTAGGTCGCCGGGAAGAACATCGTCTCGATCGCGCCCTCGAGGTCCTCGACGATCGCGATCGCCCAGGCGTCACCCTTCTTGGTGATCTTGCGCTGCACGCTGGTGATCAGGCCGCCGATGGTGAGGATCGAACCGTCCGGCCGGGTCTCGTCGGACATCACCGTCGCCAGCCCGGCGTCGACCGCACCGGCGATCACGTGTTCGATGCCGAACAGCGGATGGTCGGAGACGTAGAGGCCGAGCATCTCGCGCTCGTAGCCCAGCAGCACCGCCTTGTCCCACTCGCCGACCGGGATGACCAGCTCGAACGCGTCAACTGCGCCAGCGGTATCTGCGTCGTCGCCACCCATGCCGCCGCCGAACAGGTCGTACTGGCCGATCGCCTCGGCCCGCTTGGTCTCCATCACCTGGTCGACCGCCGTCTCGTGCACGGCGAGCAGACCGCGCCGGGTGTGCCCGAGCGAGTCGAACGCACCGGCCTTGATCAGCGCGTCGACCGTCTTCTTGTTGCAGGCGACCGCCTCGACCTTGCGCAGGTAGTCCGGGAAGTCGGCGAACAGCCCCTTCTCACGCCGGGTGGCGACCAGGGACCGTACGACGTTCTCCCCGACGTTGCGGATCGCCGAGAGGCCGAACCGGATGTCGGTGCCCCGGGGGGTGTAGTTGGAGTCGGACTCGTTGACGTCGGGCGGCAGCACCTTGATGCCCATGCG
>JAWWOL010000094.1:0-2669 GCA_033851695.1 Frankiales bacterium | reverse complement strand
GAGGGTGCGGTCTACGTCACCTGCCTGGTGGCGCAGGACGTGCAGGAGGCCCTGCTCGACCAGGTGGGGCGCTGGCCCCTTTGCGCGCTCCCGCACGACGCCGAGGATGACGAGCCGGACACGCACGAGCTGCGGGTGGCCCCTGACCTCGGCGAGGACCCGCACTGGGTCTGTGAGGCGGGCGGTGTCGTGGTGGCGCCGGTCGGCGGGCTCCGTCGGCGATGAGTCGCGTCGCCGGCACCGGTCTACCCCTCGTCACCGCCGACTCGCGCCCAGCCTGAAGGAGCTCGCCGATGCTCGACCTCGACCCCGCTGCCCGCGAGGTGACCCGCCTGCTCGGCGGGGTGACCGACGACCACCTCTCCGGCCGTACGCCGTGCGAGGGCACGCCTGTGGCCGGGCTGCTCGACCACCTGATGGGCCTGACGCTGGCCTTCACCTGGGCCGCCGAGAAGAGCACGGCCGAGCACGGCGGCAGCCGCGCCCCCGGGCGGAGCAAGGCCACCGCCGAGACCCTCGACCCGGCCTGGCGCGACGTTCTGCCCCGGCAGTTGGAGGCGGTCGCAGCGGCCTGGCGCGACCCGGCGGCATGGGAGGGCATGACCGAGGCCGGTGGCCTGACGATGCCGGCCGAGGTGACCGGCCTCGTCGCCCTCGACGAGCTCGTGCTGCACGGGTGGGACCTGGCCCGGGCGACGGGCCAGGGCTTCACCTGCGACCCCGCCAGCACCGAGGCAGTCTTCGCGTTCACGACCCAGGCTGCGGCTCCGGAGCAGGCGGCCAACCGGGACGGGCTGTTCGGCCCGGTGGTCGAGGTGCCGGCCGATGCGCCGCTGCTCGACCGCGCCCTTGGGCTGGCCGGCCGCGACCCCGCCTGGCGGCCGTGAGGCACCGACGAATCCCGATCCGCCGGCCTGTGCACAACTCCGCGGCGCTGATCGCAGATCTCCGTAGGTTCGTCGGGACCTGACGTCTCCCGAGGAGGTCGACATGACCGCGTTCCGCGTCACCCCCGCCGAGCTGATGAGCCTGTCCCAGCAGGCCCAGGGCACGGCCGGTTCGATCGAGTCCGAGCTGGGCAGCCTGCGCAGCCGGGTGCTGCCGATCAGCGGCACCTGGACCGGCCAGGCCCAGGACCGGTTCCAAGCGCTGTACGACGAGTGGAACCGCAGCGCCCAGGGCCTGCAGCAGGCGCTCGCCGGCATCAGCCAGCTCCTGGGCCAGGCCGGTCAGTCCTACGACGAGGCCGAGCGCCGCATCGCCGGGAGCTTCGCCGGCCGCTGACCCGCGCTCGCCGGGTGTGACAGCCTGCGATCTTGGCGCAACGATTCCGTCACGATCGCAGGCGCCCTCTCGGCGCGCCCCGGTCACCTGCGGGATCGTGGGCCGATCTCAACGGGCCGCGCACGCCCGCACAGGGACGGCGCGACTCGAGGAGGACCTCGGCATGGCGGCAAGGTCGGTGACCGCCGCCGCCCTGCGCCACCGGCCCCGTCAGGCCCTGCTCGTCGTCGTGCTGGCCGCCGTCGTCACGGCCTCCGCGGTACTGGGCCCGCTGTACGCGCGGGCCGTCGAGCAGTCCGTGCTGCGCAACGTCGTCGCCCACGCCACCCCGGCCAGCAGCACCCTGGTGGTGTCCGACGCGTCCGACCCGCCAGCGTCACCCGAGGTGCTGACGGCGGCCGTACGTCGCGTCCTGCCCGCGCAGTTCGGCGCGCCCGTCGGTGGCGCCGAGACCCCGGTGCTGCTCGCCGGCGCAGGGGGTGCCCCCTCCAGCCGGACCCGGCTGATCAGCCGCGACGGGTTGTGCCCGCGCCTGACCCTGGCCGCCGGACGGTGCGCCCGCGCCGCCGGTGAGGTGATGGTCAGCCGGCGGACCGGCGGCACCAACGCGCTGCGTCCCGGCAGCGTCGTGACCGTCACCGCGGGAGACCCGCGCCACGGAGGGGTGCGCACCCAGGTGACCGTCGTGGGGCTGTACGCGGCGGTCGACGTCTCCGCGCCGTACTGGGCCGGCCGCGGCCAGCCACCAGCCGCCGCGCGGTTGACTGCTGAGGAGCAGTCGTCGAGCGCCATCGACGACGTCTTCACGCCGTGGGCGACGTTGGCCGGCGCCCGGTGGCCGGGGCTGCGCACCCACTTGGACATCCGCCTGGGCGCCGACCGGGTCGACCTCAGCAGCGTCGATGCAGTGCGCGGCGCGACCGACGCCGTCGACACTCAGGCCCGCACGCTCGGCGCCTCGGCCAGCAGCGACATCGGCCCGTTGCTGGACTCCACCAACACCCAGCGGCGGCAGGCCCGAACCGTCATCCCCCTGCTGGCGGTCCAGCTCGCCGTCCTCGGCATCGTCGTCCTGGCCTTCGTGTGCGCTGCCGCCACCGAGCAGCGCCGCCCCGAGATCGCGCTGGCCCGGCTGCGAGGACATGGGGTCGGCGGCGCGGCCTTTCTGCTGCTGCGCGAGCTGGGCGTCCTCGTCCTCGCCGGGGCGGTGGTCGGCACCGCGCTCGGCTGGGTCGCGGCCACGGTCGCTTCCCGGCTGTGGCTGGAGCCCGGCGTCGTCCTCGAGGCGCGGTGGCCGGTCGGGGTCGCCGTGCTGGCGTCGCTGCTCGCTGGGCTGCTCGCGATCGGCGCCGCCGGCGGACCGACCCTGCGCCAGCCGTTGACCT
>JAWWOL010000082.1:0-5049 GCA_033851695.1 Frankiales bacterium | reverse complement strand
GGCCCCGGCGCACCACGGTGCGCACCGGCGGGGACTGCAGCAACGCCGTCGAGACCTCGTCGTGGTCGAGGACCACGAGGTCCGCCCACTGCCCCGGTTCGGTGCCGTGCGGCTCCAAGCCGAGGATGGCCGCCGGCTCAGACGTGACGGCCGCCAACAGTGCAGCCGGGTCGGTCGCGCGTCGGAGAAGCCCGGCCAGCCAGGCCGCCTGAAGCTGGTTGGCGTTGCCGAACGGTGCGAAGGCGTTGCCGATGTTGTTGTTGCCGATCGCGGTGCGAACACCCGCCGCCGTGGCCCGCTCGTACGGGGCCATGCTGCGGGTGCCCGGCTCCCCGTGACCCATGAGATAGACGTCGGTCACGGGCAGCACGACGAGCGAGATGCCCTGAGCAGCAAGGGATTCCAGCATCGAAGCCTGAGTGTACGGGTCCATCGCCGCCAGGCTGGTGACGTGGCCGATGTTCACCCGGCCGGCCATTCCGAGAGCGGCGGTACGCTCGGCCACGAGGGGGATGAGCGAGGCCGACGGGTCGTCGGTGAAGTCCAGGTGGAGGTCCACCGGCAGCTGCCACTGCTCGGCCAGCCCGAACACGACATCCAGGTGCGCTGCCGGGTCGGCATCCACGTACGGGACCCCGCCCACCACGTGCGCGCCCTCGGCCAACGCCCTGGCCAGCAGCTCGGGCATGCCGGGGGCGGCCAGCCCGTTCTGCGGGAAGGCCACGAGCTGCAGCGCCAACCGGTCCGCGACAGCGGCAGCAAGGTCCAGGTGCATGGTCAGCAGGTCGATGCCGACCACGGGGTCGATCTCCACCTGGACGCGGGCCGCCGTAGTTCCGTTGTGCACCAAGGCATCTGCCGCCCGTCGGGCCAGCCTGGCTGTCTCGGCCGAGGTGGTCGACGCCCGGCGGGCGGCCATCGCGGACAGCACGGCAGACAGGTGCGGGCCGCAGTCTGCCGTGAGATAGGCCTTGTCCAGGTGCACGTGCGCGTCGACGAATGCCGGCAGGACCACCCGGCCGGCGACGTCGAGGCCCGCACCCGCAGCGGCCGCGGTCACGTCGGCGACCTTCCCGTCTGCCAGTACGAGGTTGCACCCCTCGGGACGCCCCGGCGTACGGGCCTGGCGGATCAGCACGACTGCAGCCGCCTCGACGCCCGCTCGTGCCTCAGCAGGACGTCGTCCAAGTCAGCCAGATCGCCGCCGCACAAGGCGAAGTCGCTGACCACCAGCTCCCCACCGACGAGCAGGTGCTTGGGGGACGAGGGGCCGCAACGCAGCCAGGCCTCCACCGGGTCGGAGACGGCTCCTGCCCACCGGAGTCCCTCGACCGGCCAGACGGCGATGTCAGCGTTGGCACCGACGGACAGCTCACCGATCTCACCGGTACGGCCCAGGCAGGCGGCCCCGTTGCGGGTCGCCATCGCCAGCACGTCCCTGGCCGCGAAGGCGGCCGGCCCAGAGCGGAACCGGTTGGCCACCAACGCCATCCGGGCCTCCATCCACATCGAGGAGGCGTCACCGTTGGACGAGCCGTCGACACCGACACCCACCGGTACGCCCGCCGCCAAGAGCTCGGCGACCGGGGCGATCCCGACGCTCATCATCAGGCCGGCCGTGGCGCAGTGGGCCACCCCGACGCCGGCAGTGCCCAGTCGTACTATCTCGGCCGGGTCAGGAAAGAAGGCGTGCGCGACCCAGGTCCGCGATGACATGAAGCCGACTGACTCGAACCAGTCGACCGGTCGCATCCCGTGCAGGCCAAGGGAGTAGGCGTCGTCCGCACGGTCGCCGGACAGGTGGTGTGCAGTCGCACGTCCAGCTGCTCGGCGAGCGTGGCCACGTCGCGCATCAGCCCGCTGGTGGCGCCGAAGACCGAGTGCGGACCGAGGGCGATGCGCAGCTTGGACTCCCACGAGCGGTCGTGATGAGCCGCGACCAGCCGGACGGAGTCGGTGAGGATGTCGTCCCGCGCCTCGAGCATCTCGTCCGGCATCGGGGACCCGTCTCGCTGGCCGCGGTCCACCGAACCGCGGGTCGCGTGCAGCCGCAGCGACGACTCCTGGGCAGCGACCACCTGGGCGTCGAGCAGGCTCTCCGTGCCGGGCCGCTGCAGGTAGAGATGGTCGGCCGTCGTCGTGCAGCCACCGAGGGCCAGCTCGGCGAGGGCGACCCGGGTCGAGAGGTAGACGTCCTCCGCCGTCACGCCGGCCCAGATCGGGTACAGAGTGCCGAGCCAGCCGAGGAAGTCGGTGGAGGTCATCGGCGCGAAGCTGCGGGTCAGGTTCTGCCACATGTGGTGGTGGGTGTTGACCAAGCCGGGAGTCACGAGGCAGCCGGCGGCATCGACGCGCCGCAGCGCGGGCGGCTCCGGCCCCACCCCGGTCGCGGCGATCCGCCCGTCCTTGACGGAGACCCAGCCCCCTGCCAGCTCCCGGTCGGTCCGGTCCATGGTTGCCAGCAGGGTGGCCCCGCCGACCACCAGATCCGCCATGGCTGCTTCGCTCATGCTTGTATACAAGAGGGCGAGAATTACGCCGGCGTTTCGAAGCGGTGAACCCCGGCCTCAGGACGGCTGCGGACCTTCGGCTGCCTTGGCCCGGAAGAGCAGCTCGTCATGCTGAAGGTGCGTGTCCATCAGGCGTACGGCCAGGTCGGACTCGCCGGCCAGCACCGCGTCGAGAATGGCGGCGTGCTCGCTCCAGGCAATGTCGGACCGGGTCTCCACGTCGACGGCGAACATCCAGCTCACCCTGCCGCGCAGGTTGGCCAGCAGCACGATCAGCTCCTCGTTGCCGGAAGCCGCCGTGATCAGCTCATGGAACCGGTCCACCAGCGGCGGCAGGTTACGGTGCTGCCGCGCGGAGAGCACCCGAGAGCCGGCTTTGACCACCTGGATCAGCTCGTCCGCGACCTCGCCCCCTCGGAGCTCGGCCGCCCGGCGTACGGCGAGCAGCTCCAGGGGGCGGCGGATCTCCATCAGCTCGATCGCCTTCAGGGGCGAGGGTGTCGAGACGGTCGCTCCCCGGCGCGGGGACAGAGTGAGGAAACCCTCACCGGCCAACCTCTGCAGGGCCTCTCGTACGGGCACCCGTGACACGCCGTGATCGAGGGCCAGCTGTTCCTCGCGCACGCGGGTGCCGGGCGGCAGCGCGCCGGTGATGATCTCGGCACGGACCGCGTCGGCGACGAGGTCGCGCAGCGGACGGTCAGCTTCGAGGGCAGGCCCAGCCATAGCGCAAGACTCCCGGGTCGCGGCGGTGGCACCATCATGACCGACACGGGCCCGAGCATCAGCACCGGAGAAGCCGATGCTGGCAAGCCGGAGGCCTGCCCATGCCGAGCTTTGTCCGCTCGGCTGCGTGCTTCCCGCGCTTTGCCCGGCTCGCTCCAGGCCCAAGGTGCGCGGCTTTGCTCACAGGTGTGGGAGCATGCGGTGTGAAGAGCTGTCGGCGGACTGACCTGATCCGGAGGCCAGTGTGAAGGTGTCGCTGCTGAGCTTCGACCTGTCGGGCACCTGTGTGGTGCGAGCCCACCTGCTCGGGCGCATGCTGGTCGAGGACTTCGACGTGGAGATCGTGGGGCCGGCGAGCGACGGCGAGGTCTGGGGACCGCTGCGCGACGACACCCTCGTCCCGTTCCGCGTCCTGACCGGCTCGACCCGCCAGCAGCAGGCCGCGGAGGTCGACGGGGACGTGCTCTACGCTCTGAAACCGCGGCCGACCAGCCTCGGCCTGGCGCTCGAGGCCCAGCGCCAGTGGCGCCGCCCACTGGTCGTCGACGTGGACGACTGGGAGACCGGCTTCCTGCACGACGACGTACGCGCGATGCTGCGCAGCGGCTTCCGGCACGAGACCAAGTGGGTGGCCAGCACCGTCCTCGACGTCCGCAGCGAGAACAACCTCTACCGTACGGCGATCGCGTCCCGGCAGGTCAGGCACGCCGACGCCGTCACCACGACCTCGACCTGGCTGGCCAACCGCTACCACGGCACCGTCGTCGCCCAGGCGCGGGACATCAAGCACTTCGACCCGGACACCGTCGACCGTGAAGCGGTGCGCCGGCAGCTGGGCATCGACCCGTCCAAGGTGGTCCTGCTGTTCATGGGCGGCCCGCGCCGGCACAAGGGGCTCGGCAACGTGCTGGCGGCGATGGACCGCCTCGGCCGATCCGACCTGCTGCTGCTCGTCGTGGGCGGCGACCCACAGATCGCTCCGCGTCCCGATGTGCTGTACGTGGGCTGGCAGCCCTACTCCGCGACCAACCAGTTCCTCGGCGCGGCCGACATGGTGGTGCTGGCCCACGACAAGAGTCCCGGTGCGCGGGGGCAGATGCCGACCAAGCTCTACGACGCCATGGCCATGGCCCGCCCGGTGGTCGTCACCGACGTCTCCGACATGGCCGAGGTCGCCCACGGCTCCGGCATCGTCGTCCCGCCCTGCGACCTCGGTGCGCTGACGGCGGCCATCGTGACGCTCGCGGAGGACCCGCAGCTGCGCGAGAAGCTGGGACAGGCGGGGCGGGCCCGGTGCGTGAGCAGCTACAGCGACGAGGCCGTGCGCCCGACCCTCCTCGCGGCGGTCAACCGGGCGATCCAAGGTCACGGCTCACGGCGGCCGGGCCGGCTGTCCGACGCGACCGTTCCGGACAGCGGCGTCGCCTGACCCGCCTCGCGACCCCGCCGACTACGGCGTGGGGATCGTGACGCCCTGCAGCACGATGGGCGAGTGCACCGTGTAGTCCAGCTCCCCGGCCTGGCTCACCCCTGCTGGCGTGAGGACGTCCATCAGCTTGGGCACGGTCGACGGGTTCACCGTGCAGTGCGGATCGGCACTGACGGTGGCGCAGACGCCGAACTGGTAGTCCTGCGGGGTCGTCTGGAAGCCGCGGGCCTGGTCGGGGCTGTAGCCGTCCTGGCCGGTCAGCCCGACTGTGAACGCCCACCCCGGGCCCGGCGTGCCGCCGAGCGCGGTCTTGTCGACGCTGAAGGTGATGTACCGCGAGATCGGGTTGCCGGTGACGGTGACCGAGCCGACGGTGTTGGGCAC
>JAWWOL010000354.1:0-8909 GCA_033851695.1 Frankiales bacterium | reverse complement strand
ACATGGGCCAGTTCGAGCGGACGCTGATCATCGCCGACGAGGGCTCGTACGTGCACTACGTCGAGGGCTGCACCGCGCCGATCTACTCGAGCGACTCGCTGCACTCCGCGGTCGTCGAGATCATCGTGAAGAAGAACGCCCGGGTCCGCTACACCACGATCCAGAACTGGTCCAACAACGTCTACAACCTGGTCACCAAGCGGGCCGCGGCCCAGCAGGGCGCGACCATGGAGTGGATCGACGGCAATCTCGGCTCCAAGGTGACGATGAAGTACCCCGCGGTCTGGCTGCTCGGCGAGCACGCGAACGGCGAGGTGCTCTCGGTCGCCTTCGCCGGCGAGGGCCAGCACCAGGACGCCGGCGCCAAGATGGTGCACAACGCGCCCAACACCTCCTCGACGATCGTGTCGAAGTCCGTGGCGCGGGGCGGTGGCCGGACCTCCTACCGCGGGCTGGTCCAGATCAACGAGGGTGCCCACGGGTCCAAGAGCACCGTCAAGTGCGATGCGTTGCTGGTCGACTCGATCAGCCGGTCGGACACCTATCCCTACGTCGATGTCCGCGAGGACGACGTGTCGATGGGCCATGAGGCGACCGTCTCCCGGATCGGCGAGGACCAGCTCTTCTACCTGATGAGCCGTGGCATGACCGACGACGAGGCCGCCGCGATGATCGTCCGCGGCTTCATCGAGCCCATCGCCCGCGAGCTGCCGATGGAGTACGCGATCGAGCTCAACCGGCTGATCGAGCTGCAGATGGAAGGAGCGGTCGGCTGATGTCCCCCGCTCCCGGTTCCACCACAGCAGCATCGGTCGAGGTCGCCCAGGCCGGCGCCGGCAACCGGCTGGCCGGCCCCGGCACCGGTCGCCGCTCCAGCGAGCCCGGGGACCCGCGGCCGCGCATCGCCTCCCGCGACGTCGACGCGTTCCCGGTGCCGCAGGGCCGCGAGGAGGAGTGGCGGTTCACCCCGCTCGACCGGCTGCACGGCCTGCACTCCGCCGCCGCGGGTGCGGGGGCGGACGGCAAGGTCGTGGTCGAGGTCGACGCCGCCCCCGAGGTGGCCGTCGTCACGATCGAGCATGACCACGCGCTGGTCGGTTCGGTGCTGCTGCCGACCGACCGCGTGGCGGCGTCAGCGCTTGCCGGCTTCAAGTCCGGCACGCTGGTCTCCGTCCCGGCCGGCGCCGTGGCCTCCCGCCCGACCGTTGTCTCCCTGCGCGGTGAGGGTGCGGACGCCATCTCGTACGGCCATCTCGTGGTCGAGGTGGGTGCCCAGGCCGAAGCCGTCGTGGTCATCGACCACCAGGGAAGTGCCTGCTACGCCGGCAATCTCGAGGTCATCGTCGGCGACGGTGCCAAGCTCACGCTGGTCAGCGTCCAGGACTGGGCGGACGACGCGGTGCACGTCGGCTCGCACGCTTACAAGGTGGGCCGCGACGCGACCCTGCGGTCGGTGGTGGTCAGCTTCGGTGGCAACCTGGTCCGGCTCACCCCGACCGTCGTCTACTCCGGCCCCGGAGGCGACGCCGAGCTGCTCGGCCTCTACTTCGCCGACACCGGCCAGCACCTCGAGCACCGACTGCTGGTCGACCACGGGGTCCCCAACTGCAAGAGCCGGGTCACCTACAAGGGTGCGCTCCAGGGTGAGGCGGCGCACACGGTCTGGGTCGGCGACGTCGTCATCCGGGCCGCAGCCACGGGCACCGACACGTACGAGCTCAACCGCAACCTGCTGCTCACCGACGGCGCCCGTGCCGACTCGGTGCCCAACCTCGAGATCGAGACCGGCGAGGTGGTCGGGGCCGGGCACGCCAGCGCGACCGGCCGGTTCGACGAGGAGCAGCTCTTCTACCTGCAGGCCCGCGGCATCCCCGCAGACCTGGCCCGGCGTCTCGTGGTCCGCGGCTTCTTCGCCGAGGTGATCGAGAAGATCGCCGTGCCAGAGCTGGTCGAGCGGCTGCTGGCCAGCGTCGACGCCGAGCTGGAGCGCAGCCTGGCATGAGCGACTACCTCAAGGCGTGTGCGGTCGCCGACGTCCCGGACGAGGGCGCGATCCGGGTGATCGTGGGTGGCATCCCGCTGGCCATCGTCCGCAGCGACGGCGAGATCTACGCGATCTACGACGTCTGCTCGCACCAGGACGTGCCGCTGTCCGAGGGCGACGTCGAGGACGGCGCCATCGAGTGCTGGCTGCACGGCTCGCGGTTCGACCTGTCCACCGGCCGGCCGATCGGCCTGCCGGCCACCAAACCCGTCCCCGTTTACCCCGTGAAGATCGACGGTGACGACGTGCTCGTCGCCCTCCAGGAGTCCTGACCGATGAGCTCTCTCGTTATCCGCGACCTGCACGTCACCGTCACCACGCATGAGGCTGCGGCCGAGCCGCGCGAGATCCTCCGCGGTGTCGACCTGACCGTCAACCAGGGCGAGATCCACGCCATCATGGGCCCGAACGGCTCTGGCAAGTCGACCCTGGCCTACGCCGTGGCGGGCCACCCCAAGTACACCGTGACCTCGGGCAGCGTCACCCTCGACGGCCAGGACGTTCTCGCCATGACCGTGGACGAGCGCGCGCGGGCCGGCCTCTTCCTCGCGATGCAGTACCCCGTCGAGGTTCCCGGTGTCTCCGTGAGCAACTTCCTCCGTACGGCGATGACCGCCGTACGCGGCGAGGCGCCCAAGCTGCGGACCTTCGTCAAGGAGGTCAACGAGACGATGACCGCGCTCAAGATGGACGACAAGTTCAAGGAGCGTTCGGTCAACGAGGGCTTCTCCGGCGGCGAGAAGAAGCGGCACGAGATCCTCCAGCTCGAGCTGCTCAAACCGAGGTTCGCCATCCTCGACGAGACCGACTCCGGTCTCGACGTCGACGCGCTGCGGGTCGTGTCCGAGGGGGTCAACCGGGTCCACGCCGGTGGCACCATGGGCACCTTGCTGATCACGCACTACACCCGGATCCTGCGCTACATCAAGCCTGATTTCGTCCACGTGTTCGTCAACGGCCGGATCGTCGAGGAGGGCGGCCCCGAGCTCGCCGACACCCTCGAGGCCGAGGGCTACGAGCGCTATCTGGTGGACGTGTCATGACCGCCGGGTTCGACGTCGAGCTGATCCGCAAGGACTTCCCGATCCTTGACCGGACGGTGCGCGGCGGCGTGCCGTTGGTCTATCTCGACAGCGCGAACACCTCGCAGAAGCCCCAGGCGGTGCTCGACGTGCTGGCCGCGTTCTACGAGCGGCACAACGCGAACATCCATCGGGCGACCCATGCCCTCGGTGAGGAGGCGACCGAGGCGTACGAAGGCGCGCGACTCAAGGTCGCCGCCTTCATCAACGCCCCGAGCGCCGAGGAGGTGATCTTCACCAAGAACTCGTCCGAGGCACTCAACCTGGTGGCCAACGTCCTGGGTTGGGGGGCGCGCGGGCTTCGGCCCGGCGACGAGGTGGTGATCACCGAGATGGAGCACCACTCCAACATCGTGCCGTGGCAGCTGCTGTGCGAACGCACCGGAGCCACCCTGCGCTGGTTCGGCGTGACCGACGAGGGTCGCCTCGATCTCGAGGGGACCGACGGCCGCGACGGGATCGACCGCCTGATCAACGAGCGGACCAAGGTCGTCGCCCTCGTCCACGTGTCCAACGTGCTCGGCACCGTCAACCCGGTGGCGGCCATCGCCGCCCGCGCCCACGAGGTCGGGGCGCTCGTGGTGGTCGACGCCTCGCAGTCCGTGCCCCAGATGCCGGTCGACGTCCAAGCCCTCGGTGCCGACTTCGTGGCCTTCACCGGGCACAAGATGCTCGGCCCCACCGGCGTGGGTGTGCTGTGGGGACGCCGTGAGCTCCTCGAGGAGCTGCCGCCGTTCCTCGGTGGCGGCGAGATGATCGAGACCGTCACCATGGCGAGTTCCACGTACGCGGCGCTCCCGCACAAGTACGAGGCCGGCACGCCGCCGATCGCTGAGGTGGTCATGCTGGGTGCGGCCGTCGACTACCTGACGGCTGTCGGCATGCCAGCGGTCGCAGCGCACGAGCAGCAGGTCACCGCCTACGCACTCGACCGGCTCCGCGACGTCGACCGGCTCCGGATTCTCGGGCCTGACCACGCGGTCGACCGCGGGGGAGCCGTGTCGTTCACCTTCGGCGACATCCACCCGCACGACGTGGCGCAGGTGCTCGACGCCCGCGGCGTCGCGGTCCGGGCCGGGCACCACTGCGGCCGGCCGATCCATCAGCGGTTCGGCGTGCCGGCGTCGACAAGGGCATCGTTTTACCTCTACACGACGTTTGCCGAGATCGACGCCCTCGTCGAGGGTCTCGCCCATGCGCAGCAGTTCTTCGGAGGTGACGCGTGACCGCAGCGCCCGGTCTCGAGTCGATGTACCAAGAGATCATCCTGGATCACTACAAGCGCCCTCACCACAAGGGACTGCGCGACCCCTTCGACGCCGAGGTGCACCACGTCAACCCGACGTGCGGTGACGAGGTGACCCTGCGGGTCAAGCTCGACGGCGACCGGGTGGTCGACGTCTCCTACGACGGCCAGGGCTGCTCGATCAGCCAGGCCAGCACGTCGGTGATGACAGACCTCGTCATTGGCCGTACCGTTCCCGAGGCGCTGGCGTTGTCCGAGGAGTTCCTCGCGATGATGCAGTCCAAGGGTCAGCTCGAGCCGGACGAGGACGTGCTCGAGGACGCCGTCGCCTTCGCCGGCGTCTCCCGTTTCCCGGCGCGGATCAAGTGTGCGCTGCTGTCCTGGATGGCGTGGAAAGACGCGACCGCCCAGGCCACCGTCCTGTCCGAAGGAAAGAGTGTGTGATGACCGACACGACCGTAGTTCCTGACGAACGCCCCAAGGCCAGGGTCGAGGACGTCGAGGAGGCCATGCGCGACGTGGTCGACCCTGAGCTCGGCATCAACGTCGTCGACCTGGGCCTGCTCTACGGGGTGACGGTGGCCGACGACCGGACGATCACCCTCGACCTGACGCTGACCTCCGCTGCCTGTCCGCTCACCGATGTGATCGAGGACCAGACCCGCGAGGCGCTGTCCGGCCTGGCGCCGGACTTCCGGATCAACTGGGTCTGGATGCCGCCGTGGGGTCCCGACAAGATCACCGACGAGGGTCGCGAGCAGCTGCGCGCCCTCGGCTTCAACGTCTGACCGATGGCCCTCAAGCTCGGCCCGCTCGGGGTCGACCCGCCGGTGGTGCTCGCGCCGATGGCCGGGGTCACCAATGCGGCCTTCCGCACCCTGTGCCGCTCGTACGGGGCGGGGCTCTACGTCAGCGAGATGGTCTCCGCGCGGGCGTTGGTCGAGGGCAACCTCACCACGGTCAAGCGGTTGGCCTTCGGGGCTGACGAGACGGTGCGCAGCGTCCAGCTCTACGGCGTCGACCCGGTCGTCGTCGGGCTGGCCGTGTCGCAGGTGGTCGACCAGGGGGTCGACCACATCGACCTCAACATGGGTTGCCCCTCGCCCAAGGTCACCCGGCACGGCGGGGGCGCCGCATTGCCCGTACGGGCAGGGCTTCTGGCGCTGATCGTGCGCGCCGCCGTCCAAGCCGCCGGCACCGTGCCGGTGACGGTCAAGATGCGGATGGGCCTGGATCCGGACACGCTGACCTACCTCGATGCCGGACGAGCCGCCGAGGCCGAGGGCGCCGCAGCCGTTGCCCTGCATGCCCGTACGGCGGAGCAGCTCTACTCCGGTCGGGCCGACTGGTCCGCCATCGGTGAGCTCAAGGCGGCGGTGACCTCGGTGCCCGTGCTCGGCAACGGCGACATCTGGGCGGCCGAGGATGCGATGGAGATGATGCGGCTCACCGGCTGCGACGGAGTGGTCGTCGGCCGCGGATGCCTCGGCAGGCCGTGGCTGTTCCGCGACCTGGTCGACGTCTTCGCCGGCCGCATCCCTCGGCCGGCTCCGATGCTCGGCGAGGTGGCGTCGGTCATGCGCCGACACGCCCGGCTGCTGGTCGAGGCCAAGGGCGACGAGCTGCTCGGCGTACGCGACTTCCGCAAGCATGTCAGCTGGTACCTCACCGGCTACCCGGTCGGCGGTGTCCGCCGTCGTGCCTTGGCCTCGGCCTCCTCGATCGCCGAGCTCGAGGAGCTGCTCGCCCCGCTCGACCCCTCGACACCGCTGCCGGCCGGCGCCGAACGGCTGTCACGTGGCCACACGCAGGGCCCGCGGCCGGTGACGCTGCCGGACGGCTGGCGCGACTCCGCCGGCCTGCTCACCCCGCCGGAGGGTGCAGACGGCGTATTCGCCAGCGGTGGCTGACCTCAGCCCTGCCGCAGGACGAACGCTGGCCCCAGCCGCGGCCGACCAGCTGGACCGCATCGCGTAGCCGTTCTCCCAGCCGGCGGCAACGCTGACCGCGCCGGTGATCCCGGGCACCTGCACCGCGGTGGTCGCGTTGACCAGTGATCCGATGCCGAGCTGCCAGCGCTCCGCTGTAGCCGGCCGCGCTCCCGCCGATCATGCCTTTTCGTGATCTTGACCCGTGGCGAACGAGTTAGCCTGCGGGTCGTTGGTGTCCCCATCGCAGGGAGGCCGCGGGTTGAGTACTTTTCTCCCTTCTCCGGCCGGCGGCCTGAGGCGATCCTTCGTCCATCAGGTCATGCAATCCCCACCGGAGGAGATATGTCTGCACGTCGGCTCGGCACCGTCCTCGCGGCGGCCGCAGTTGTTGTCACCGCCCAGCTCGGCACGCCGAGCCTGGCGCAGGCCAAGGTTGCCCATGCACATGGGTCCATGGTCTTTGCGAAGTCCGGGAACGTCTACGTGGCCCGGGCAGATGGCTCGGGCGCTCACCTGGTCAAGAAGGGCGGGTACGGCTGGGTCACCATCGACCGCCACGGCGTCATCTCGGCCCTGGCGCCGGACGGCATCGTGTCACCGGACGGCTCGGCCGGATATTCGATCTACCGGATGAACCAGCACGGCAAGGTGCTCAGCCGCACGGCAACCCCTGCCGACTACTCAACCCTGGACTACCTTGCCTACCCGCCACGCCATGTTGCCGTCTCGCCGAACGGCACGAAGACGGCGTACGACTTGTTCCTCGGCGACCAGTTCGTCTCGCTGTGGTCACCGTCGAAGCGGATGTCCTTCGCCGGCCAGGGCGCCGGCCAAGAGGGCTACGGATCGCCTGTCTGGCTGGACAACAAGCGCATCCTGCTGTCCAGCACGGGCGTGCGGATCGCCGGCGGCGAGGAGATGGGCGTCTACACCGTGGGTGCGGGACAGGACTCGGTGCAGGACTGGTTCAGCGCGGACAGCTGGGCAACCGGGTTTGAGGCCACGGCCACCAGCAATGGCAAGAAGATCGCGATTCTGGAGGACGACTCCGCCGACTACATCGACGGCGTCGCCCGGAACTTCCGGCTGGTGCTCATGACCTCCGGCGGAATTCTGCAGCCGGTGACCAGGAAGTGCACTTTCGCCTTGCCGCTGAAGAACTTCGGCAGCTACGTCGGTGCGGCCACGGACGACCAGTTCAACTTCGACGCCACCGGCTCAACGTTGGCATTCATGACGAACTACGGCATCTGGCGGGCGAACACCAGGAACCTGGACAACTGCTCGACCGTGAAGCCCCACATGTGGATCAAGGGCGGGTACGCACCAGCGTTCAGCGCGGCTGACCTGCAGCGGTGAGCCGAGGGGAGCCGCCACATCGCACCCGGTGTGGCGGCTCCCGCATGTTCAGTGGCCGGTGTTGGGGCCAGAACCGTTGCTGGACACCAGATGTCCCGCGCTCTCGGCGATACGGGCTGAGCTGTCAGGTGCCGCCAGGGCACCCCGCAGGGATTCGTAGACGGCCAGCCCCTGGCCCACCATGCCGGCGATGGCCTGGTTGACCCCGTCGGCGCCGTTGAGCACCGTCAGGTGCGAGCCCTCAAGCCCCCTGGCTGCGGCATCCACCAGCAACGGGAGGATCTCGATCAGCTTGTTCGCCGCGATCAGCGCCTGGTTGCCGTCGGTCAACGCCTCGGCCCGAACATTGATCGCCTCGGCCTCCGCAGCAGCAGTTGCCCGCTGCGCATAGGCTTCGCCATCGGCGAGCGCCTTGCGCGCATCGGCGTCGGCGTCGGCGATCTGCCGCCGGTGGTTGGCCTCCGCCTCGACGTTGAGCTTGGTCGTGTCACGGTGAGCCTCGGCCAGGGCGCGCTGCTTGTACGCCTCCGCCTCCGTCTGCAGCTTGATCGTGTCCCGGCTCGCCTCGGCCAGGGTCCGCTGCCGGTACGCCTCGGCGTCGGCCGGCCGCCGCACCTCGGACTCGAGCTGCTTGGCGGTCAGCTGTGCTGCCCGCTCGGCCAGAGCGGTCTGCTGCTCGATGACCTCCTGGGACGCCCGAGCTTCGGCCAGTGGTCCGGCCTGGGCTGCACGGGCATGCGCCTCCTGCACCTCCGCGGCGAACCCGGCCTGCTTGATCTCGGTGTTGCGTACGTACTCAGCCCGCAGCGCAGCGGCTTCCTGCTCCCGTTGGGTGGCTTCCTGGTCGGCTTTCGCCGCGGCGATCCGGGCCAGGCTGGCCACCGCCGTCGCGTGGGGTGCGGCCAGGTTGTTGATGTAGCCGCTCGCGTCCTCGATCTCCTGGATCAGCATCGAGTCGACCACGATGCCCAGCTTCTCCATCTCGCCATGGCTGCCGTCCTTGACCTCCTGGGCCAGCCGGTCCCGCTCGCGGATGATCTCCTCGACGGTGAGGCTGCCGATGTTGGACCGCAGGTGGCCGGCGAAGATGCGGCCGACCAGCTCCTCCATCCGGTCCTGCTCGGCGAGGTAACGCCTGGCAGCATTGGCGATCGAGGCGTTGTCGTCACCGATCTTGAACGCGGCCACCGCCCGGATCCGCAGCCGGATCCCTTGCGTGGTCACGCACTCCTCGGCGATCTCCGCCT
>JAWWOL010000032.1:0-4191 GCA_033851695.1 Frankiales bacterium | reverse complement strand
GCGGCGCCGGCCATCGCCTTCGGCACGGCGTGCATTCCGCCGACGGGTGCGTACACGCCGGCCACCGTGTCCATGTAGGCAATGACCGCATAGACCGCCAGCGCGTCGTACGGGGACAGGCCGGCGTACATTGCCTGGAACGACAGCAATCTGCGCGTCCGCTCGTCCTTGAGGTAGTCACCGACCTTGGGCGCCAGCCGTCGAAATCCCCCAAGGGCAAAGAGCTTTGCCAGCGACGGCCGTACGAGGTCCAGTGGCGAGTCGAGGTTGCGGTTGATGAACTGCTTCATCTCCAGGGCGTAGAGCTCGGTCACGAAGTCGACGAAACGCCGGTAGCCCAAGGCCTCCGCCGGTCCGCACACCCGCGAGATCTCCTCGGCCATGTCGTCCACCGAGGCCCGTACGTCGAGGGTGGAGCCGTCGGGGTAGTGGGCGCGGTAGGCCGGGTCGAGCCGGGTCAGCGTCAGCCAGTCGGTCATCGACTCGCCGACGGCTCCGAAGGTCTCCGCCAGCAGGTCGGGCATCGTCAGCACGGTCGGGCCGGTGTCGAAGGCGTAGCCGCCGAGGTCGAGTCGCCCGGCCCGCCCGCCCGGGATCGGCTCGCGCTCGATCACCGTGACCTCGCGGCCAGCCCCGGCGAGGTGCAGCGCCGCAGCGAGCCCGGACAGGCCGGCACCCACCACCACGACGCGCGTGGTCGGGCCGGGCACGGTGCGCAACAGGTAACCCTTTCTCCCGCGGGGGCGATGGTCAGCCTAGGCTCAGCCCCCACACCCCGCACGCCAGGAGGCCATCCAATGACATCGCTGGAGGGACGCCGGTTCCGTCCACCGGACGACGTGACCGGGGGCGACGTGGGGATGAATACCGAGTTCTCGTTCTGCCAGGACGGCGACATGATCTGGGGCTCGTACGACGGGGGCCGGGTCCGCAAGGGCTTCCTGGTCGGGACCAGCGACGGCGCTTACGCGGAGTTCCGCTACACGCAGCTGCTCATCGACGGTACGACCGCCAGCGGCTGGTCCCGCGACCGGATCGAGACCCTTGCCGACGGCAGGGTGCGGCTGCACGAGGCGTGGCGCTGGGAGTCCAAGGCCGGCGCGGGGACCTCCGTACTCGATGAGGTCTCAGGTGGTGCGAGCGGTGGCGATCTCGGCCAGCTCGGTGAGGACTCCCACGGCGACGGGGTCCAAGCCGGGTGAGCCGAGCGCGGCGAGCGCCCGGTCGGTCCGCTCGTCGATCATCCGCTCGACCTCGGCCAGGGCACCCGTCGAGGTGATGATCTCGCGCAGCTGCTCGACGTCCTCGGCCTCGAGGCCGGCGTCGCCGAGGTGGCGGCGGATGACGGCGGTCTCGCCGGCGTCGGCCCGCGTCAACGCCGCCGCGACCAGCACGGTCCGCTTGCCCTCCCGCAGATCGTCCCCCGCGGGCTTGCCGGTCGTCGACGGGTCCCCGAACACCCCCAGCACGTCGTCGCGGAGCTGGAACGCCTCGCCCAACGGCAGCCCGTACGCGCTCAGTGCCGCGGACACCTCGGCCGAGCCGTCGGCGAGAGCTGCCCCGACCAGCAGTGGTTCCTCGATCGTGTACTTCGCCGACTTGTAGCGGGCGACCCGTAGCGCGCGCTCGACCGAGACCCCGCCAATCGCCTGCTCGACGACGTCGAGGTACTGCCCGGTCATCAGCTCGACCCGCATCCGGTCGTGGATGGGTCGGGCCCGCAGCAGGGCGACATGGTCGAGCCCGCTGCTGTTGATCATCTGGTCGGACCAGACCAGGCACAGGTCGCCGAGCAGGATCGCCGCGGCCACGCCGAACGACTCAGGGTTGCCGTGCCAGCCGGCGACCCGGTGCAGCGAACCGAACTTGCGGTGTACGGAGGGTGCCCCGCGCCGCCGATCGCTGCCGTCCATCACGTCGTCGTGGACCAGTGCGCAGGCCTGCAGCAGCTCGAGCGCGGCGGAAGCGGCCAGGATCTCGTCGCAGTCGGCCCCGCCGGCGGCGCGCCATCCCCAGTAGCAGAACGCCGGTCGAAGCCTCTTGCCTCCGTCGACGAACTCGGCGATGGCTTCGGCGATCGGGGCGATGTCCTCGCTGATCCCGTCGAGCGTCGGCTGCTGGGACACCAGGAACGCGTCCAGCGCCTTCGCCACGCGCGCCCGGAGGTCGACGCGGTCCAGCGGGTGCTCGGGCGGGGCGGGCAACGAGGTCACAAGCGCTCCGGGGGGCCGGCGTTCGGGGTCAGGTCTCAGTATCCGCCGGTCCCCGCCGTGCGCCAGTTGAAGCGAACGAGCCTCTCGGCTGTCGCTAAGGTGATCGGCATGGCTGCACCCCGGACTCCGACCATCCGCGACCTCCTGGCCGCGGGCAACCGGTCGTTCTCCTTCGAGTTCTTCCCGCCGAAGACGCCCGAGGGTGAGCGCCAGCTGTGGCAGGCCATCCGCCAGCTCGAGGCGCTCTCGCCGACCTTCGTCTCGGTGACCTACGGCGCCGGTGGCTCGACCCGCGACACCACCGTGCGGATGACCGAGCAGATCGCGTCGGACACCACGCTCACCCCGGTGGGCCACCTCACCGCCGTCAACCACTCGGTCGCCGAGCTGCGGCACATCATCGGCCAGTACGCCGCCGCCGGTGTCCGCAACGTCCTCGCCCTGCGCGGTGACCCGCCGGGGGACCCGCAGGCCGAGTGGGTGCAGCATCCTGAGGGTTTCCTGTACGCCGAGGAGCTGGTGGCGCTGGTGAAGTCCATCGGCGACTTCTGCGTCGGGGTGGCCGCGTTCCCCGAGCGCCACCCACGGTCCCCGGACGACGAGAGCGACATCCGCCACTTCATCGCCAAGTGCCGGGCCGGCGCCGACTACGCGATCACCCAGATGTTCTTCTACGCCGAGGACTACCTGCGGCTGCGCGACCGGGTGGCCGCCAAGGGCTGCGAGGTGCCGATCATCCCCGGCGTGATGCCGGTGACCAACGCCCGCCAGATCGAGCGCTTCGCCGTACTCTCCGGCCAGAAGTTCCCCCCCGACCTCGCCGAGCGGCTGCACAAGGTCGAGGACGACCTCGACGCCGTACGGGAGATCGGGGTCGAGGTCGCGACGGAGCTGAGCGAGAAGCTGCTCGCCGAGGGCGCGCCAGGCATCCACTTCATCACGCTCAACCGGTCGACCGCGACCCGTGAGGTCTACGTCCGGCTGCGTTCCGGCGGCTGGGCCTGAAGCCGCTGGAACCGAAAGGTCGTTTGCGGAGTCCTATCCCCGTCAGTCCGGACATCGGTACGACCTGGGGAGAGCAGACGAATGACCGAGGCACGCGTGGGCCAGGGTATGAGGGCGGTTGTTGCGGCCTCTCGAGCCGGACCTGGCTAACGTGGCGCCATGACCGCTCGCCCGCCAGGGACCACCTGGGTCCCGTACGGGTTCGTGGTGCTGGCGGTCTGTACGTTGCTCCTGATCGCGGGGGCGTGGCGCGGCCGCAGGGGGGTCGCGCCCCTTCTTTCGCGGGACGGCTACTTTGCCGGCTGGGCAACGGGTCACGGCTCGTACGAACCGCACGGGCTGGTGCGGTGGTGGTTGGGTCGGGTCTTCGCGGTGGCCCGCCCGATGGCTGCCTGGGGTGTCTCGCCGACGGTGCTGACGTTGTCGGGTGCGGTCGTCGCCGGGCTGGTGCCCTGCCTGGCGGCGGTCGGCCCGCGCTGGCTCCTGCTGGCCGGCCTGGCCGTTGCGGTGAGCGCGGTCCTCGACAGCCTCGACGGCGCGGTGGCGGTGCTCTCCGCCCGTACGACGTCGTGGGGGTTCCTGCTCGACTCGCTCGTCGACCGGGTCGCCGACGCTGCCTACCTGGCGGCATTCTGGCTGGTCGGCGCGGCCGGCTGGCTGGTCGTGCTGGCCGGCTTTTGGCTGGGAATGCTGGAGTACGCGAGGGCGCGGGCCGGCAACGCGGGGATGACCCACGTGGGTGTGGTGACCGTGGGGGAGCGGCCGACGCGGGTCATCATCGCAGCGTCGTTCCTGATCACGGCCGGCATCTTCTGCGGCGTGGCAGCCGATGTAGTCGCGATCGCCGCCGCCGGGATCGCGGCCGTCAGCGTGATCGGGTTCGTCCAGGTGCTCGTGGTCGCCAGCAGGTCGCTGGGCCGTTAGCGGAGTAGCCTCCTGCCATGGTCGGACGCGGGCGTGGTTGCGCGCTGGC
>JAWWOL010000482.1:0-7107 GCA_033851695.1 Frankiales bacterium | reverse complement strand
CGGTCACCGCCGTGGAGAACAGGCTGGGCGTCCCCAGGTGGAACCGGACGATGCTGGTGCCCTGCCCCTTCACGCCGGCGGTGTTGCTGAGGTCACCGACCAGGACGTCCCCGGGCGCCAGCGGCGTACCGGAGTATCCGGGCGGCACCACTGCGACGGAGTACGGGTGCGTGTCGCCGTTGGGCGCGACCGCGGAGCCGACCGTGGAGTCGGTGAGCGCGGTGAGCGGCACCGGCACCACGACGGGCGGCGGCGGGGGCGACACGGAGGTGGTCGGGGTCGGCGTCGCCGTGGTGGGAGGCGCTGTGGTGGGAGGCGCTGTGGTGGGAGGCGCGGTGGTGGGGGTTGCGGTGGGGCTGGTGGTGGTGGTCACGGCTGGGGTGGGTGTGCCGGCCCAGGCGCTCGCGGGGAGCGCGGCCAGCAGGGCAGCGGTGCCCACGACGAGGGCGGATGCGGAACGGGGGGATACAGACACAAAGCCTCCAGCGGATGGCGGGCAGTACCTTCCCCCCATCGAGTGGATCGGACATGTTGTTACAAACGGGATGCCTGGCGGTTCGTCCTGCGCCGGGTTATGGTCCGGATGACTGCAACTGGAAGGGCGGGGCGCCGATGCCGGGGCCGGGCCTGTTCACCGACCGCTACGAGCTGACCATGCTTTCGTCCTGGCTGGCCGACGGGACTGCGGGCCGGCCCGCCGTGTTCGAGGGCTTCGCCCGCCGGTTGCCCTCGGGGCGCCGCTACGGCGTGCTCGCCGGTCTCGGCCGGTTGCTGCCGCTGATCGCTGCCTACGGCTTCGACGAGGCCGAGATCGGCTGGCTGACGGAGACCGGCGCGATCACTGCGCAGTGCGCCGACTTCCTCGGCGACTTCCGGTTCACCGGCGACATCGAGGCCTACCGCGAGGGCGAGCTCTACTTCCCCAACTCCCCCGTCCTCACCGTCAGTGGCACCCTCGCCGAGTGCGTGGTCCTCGAGACCCTGGTGCTCAGCGTGCTCAACCACGACAGCGCGATCGCCTCCGCGGCCGCCCGCATGGTGACCGCGGCCGAG
The DNA here is from genome assembly GCA_033851695.1 of Frankiales bacterium. Lineage (GTDB taxonomy): Bacteria > Actinomycetota > Actinomycetes > JAWWOL01 > JAWWOL01 > JAWWOL01. Next base: position 6,054 of record JAWWOL010000482.1, on the reverse strand, counting down.
GGCCGGCCGCTGATCGAGATGGGCAGTCGGCGCACCCACGAGCAGGCCGCCGTCGCCGACGCCCGGTCCGCCTACATCGCAGGCTTCACCTCGACCAGCAACCTCGCCTCCGGGCGCCTGTACGGGATCCCGACGGCGGGCACCGCCGCGCACGCGTTCACCCTGTCCTACGCCGAGGAGCACGACGCGTTCGCGGCGCAGGTCCGTGCCCTCGGCCCCGGGACGACACTGCTGGTCGACACCTACGACATCGAGGTCGGCATCCGTACCGCCATCTCCGTCGCCGGTACGGAGCTCGGCGGGATCCGGATCGACTCGGGTGACCTGGCCGTCGAGTCCCGGCGAGCACGCGCCTTGATGGATGCCCTGGGAGCGGTGAAGACCCGGATCACGGTGACCAGCGACCTCGACGAGTACGTCATCGCGGCCCTGGCCGATGCGCCGATCGACGGGTTCGGTGTCGGCACCCGGCTGGTCACCGGTTCCGGTCACCCGACGGCGTCGATGGTCTACAAGCTGGTGGCCGTCGGCTCCGGCGAGGGGCCGCTGCGGTCGGTCGCGAAGACGGCTCCCGGCAAGGTCGGCGTCGGTGGCCGCAAGGTGGCCTACCGGGTCCTGTCGCCCGAGGGGCAGGCCACCGCCGAGCGGATTGCCCTGCGGCCACACGGTTTGGCCGATCCCGGCGCCCTCGGCGGACGGCCGCTCAGCGTCACCGCCATACGCGCCGGCGAGATCGTGCACGCGCCCTCTCTCGCTGAGATCCGCGCGTTCCACGCCTCTGCCAAGGCGGAGCTGCCACCCGCCGAGCTCTCCGTCGCCGACGGGCACGCAGCCTTCACCGCAACGTTCGAGGAGCCCTGATGACACGCGCCCTGCTCGTGGTCGACGTCCAGCGTGACTTCTGCGAGGGCGGCAGCCTCGGCGTCGCGGGAGGTGCTGCCGTGGCTGCCAGCATCTCCGCCTTCGCTGCCGCCAGGCCCGACCGCTACGCGGCGGTCATCGCCAGCCGCGACTGGCACCGCGCCCATGACAGCAACGGCGGTCACTTCGCGTGGGGCACCAGCGATCCCGACTTCGTCGACACCTGGCCGGTGCACTGCGTGGCGCACACCCCGGGTGCGGACTACCACGACGACCTTGACCGTACGGTCATCACTGACCACGTCCGCAAGGGTCAGGGCGTGCCGGCCTACTCGATGTTCCAGGGCGTCGACGGCGAAGGCATCGCGATGCCAGACCTGCTGTCCGGCAAGGACATTCGCGCTGTCGACGTGGTCGGTCTGGCTTCGGACTACTGCTGCCTCGCCACCGCCAGGGACGCGGTCACCGCCGGGCTGTCGGTCACCGTCCTGACCGACCTGCAGGCCGGCGTCTCGCCAGCCGGCACCCTCGCCGCGTACGAGGAGCTGGCCAGGCTGGGCGCCACCGTCACGACCAGCAAGGAGCTCCTGTGAGCAGCCGGCCCGGCGAGGCGGAGTTCCTCGCGTCGTACGACCCGAGCGACTGGCCGGCGTTCGCTGTCACCGTCGACATCGCCATCTTCACGATCCGGGGTGGCGCGCTCACCTCACTGCTGGTCCAGCGCCGCAATCACCCGTACCGCGGCTTCTGGGCGCTGCCGGGTGGCCACGTCGGCCACGACGGCGAGAACGCCGAGCAGGCCGCGCGCCGCGAGCTGGGTGAAGAGACCGGCATCGACTGGTCCGACGCCTCCGGCCATCTGGAGCAGGTGGCGACCTACACCGACGCCGACCGTGACCCTCGGGTGCAGGCCGGGCTGCGGGTCGTGTCGGTGGCCTACTTCGCACTGGCCCCGGACCTGCCGGACCCGCATCCGGGGGTCGACGCCAGCGAAGCACTGTGGTGGCCGGTCGACGACCTCGAGCTGCCAGCCCAGCGCGCCGCGTGGGACGCGCGCACCGACTACGTCGGCGAGGCCCCGCCGCTCGCGTACGACCATGCGTTGATCCTGTCCGACGCCCTCGAGCGGGTGCGGGCCAAGCTGGAGTACACCACGCTGGCAGCGGAGTTCGTCCAGGAGCCGTTCAGCCTGGCCGAGCTGCGCCGGGTCTATCAGGCGGTGTGGGGCACGGCGCCCGACCTCGGCAACTTCCGCCGCAAGGTGCTCTCCACCGAGGGCTTCGTGGTCCCCCTCGAGAAGGCCCACCGCTCGGCGACCGAGGCCGGCGGGCGGCCGCCGCTGCTCTACCGCCGGGGCGACGCGCAGTGGCTCTACCCGCCGATGCTGCGCCGGGCGGACGAGGACTGAACGCCTGCCCCGGACCGGGCTACCGTTGGTCGCATGATTGTCGCCTTCAGCATCAGCCCCGCGGGTTCCGACGACACCGGCGGCGTGGCCGAGGCGGTGGCAGAAGCCGTCCGCGTCGTACGGGCCTCCGGGCTGCCGAACGAGACCAACGCCATGTTCAGCAACATCGAGGGCGAGTGGGACGAGGTGATGGCGGTGGTCAAGCAGGCAGTCGACGCGGTCGCCGCCCACTCGCCCCGGGTCGCCCTCGTCCTCAAGGCCGACATTCGGCCCGGGTTCACCGGCCAGCTGACGGCCAAGGTCGCGCGGGTCGAGGAGATCCTCGGCGAATGAGCCGACCGGACGAGCTGGCGACGATGCTGCAGGCCGAGCGCGACGCCGCCCGTACACAGATCGCCTCCCTGGACGCTGATTTCGCCACGATCGTCGACGCCTCACGCGAGGTCGCAACCGACGACGAGCACGATCCCGAGGGCGCGACCATCGCATTCGAGCGCCAGCAGGTCGACGCGATCCGCAGCCAGGTCCTCAACCGGCTGGCCGACCTCGACCACGCCCTCGAACAGCTCGCGCAGGGCCGGTACGGGGTTTGCGAGTCCTGCGGCGAGCCGATCACCGCGGAGCGGCTGGTGGCCCGCCCGGCTGCACGCACCTGCATCGGCTGCGCGCGCTAACCGATCCCGCCGCTGCCCCCGCCGGGGTTGGTGCTGTTGGTCGTCGGAGCCGCAGACGTCCGGTGCACGGTGGGCGGGCGCGTCGTGGTGGGCGGCGGCGGGGGGGTGGTGGGCGGCACCGTGGTCGTCCGCGCCGGGGTCGGCGTCCGCTTCGGGGTGGGCTTCTGCGTGGGTTTCGCCTTGGTCTTCGCCTTGGTCTTCGTCGGCGTGACCACGGGCTTGCTCGTGGTGGGCCTCGTGGTCGGGGGTGCGGCCGACGTCGGCACCAGGCTGGCCGAGGGGAGGAGCGACGGCGGGACCGAGGCACTGGGCGGGACGGACGGAACCGCCGATGCGTTCAGCGCCAAGTCGATCTGCACCGGCACCCGGGAACCGTGCCAGGTCACGCGGGCGGGCTTTGCGTTAACGGGCAACGTGACGGACCAAGAGATCGGATGCTGCAGACCGGGCTTGAGCAGGAACGAGCCAGCAGCCTCTGCGTCGGCGACCGGCACGAACGTCCGGCCGGCCCGGTCGAGGACCCGGGTGCTGCCCGGCTCGACCTGGATCGAGTGCCCGCCGACGTTGCCGTAGTAGGCGAGGAACGAGCAGACCGTCCCGATCGACCCGGCCGGCTTGGCCGGACTGCACTCCATGCTGTCGATCCGGAAGGTCAGCGACGCCGAGCCGTTGAGCATCGAGCAGCCGCCGGACAGCGCCATCCCGGCGGCCAGCGTGGCGACGGCGCCGACCCGTACGGCACTCATGTGACTCGGACCTTGAGCGCCGGCCCCGTGGTCGCGGCGAACAGGCTCGTGCCGGACAGGGCCAGGCGGACGAGGTAGCTGCCTCGAACCGCGAAGCGGAACGAGAACGGGATCGTGGCGCCGGGCGCCCGTCCGGCACCGAGGGTGTACCAGTGGCCGCGGAACTGGTACTGCAACGTCACCTTGGTGGACCTGGGCAGGCCGCGGAAGGTGCAGCTGCCGTGGTCGAGGCTGTTGCGCCGAATCGTCGAGCCCACCGTGCACGCGGCGCGCGGGACCACGCGCAGCTTGGTCGAGCTGTGGCTGGATCCGTAGTAGGGCAAGGAAACCAGCGTTGCCGTGAGGCTGCTGTTGACTGCCGGCCGGAAGGGAACCTTGAAGTAACCGCGGGCGTCGGTCCGCACGTACACCGTCTTCGCCTTGCCGACGGCGGGCCGGATCACGACCTTGACCTTGACCCCTGGCACGCCACGCTTGTTGATCAGCGTGATGACGCGGCCGATGTAGGTCACACTGCGGCCGGCGACATGGGCCTTGGTTTTGGCGAGCATCGTCTTGGTGCCGCCGTAGACATAGACCGGTGTGGCGCTCGAGGTGCCGACCGCACCTTTACCGCTGACGAGGGAGGCGACCAGCGTGTGCCGTCCGGTCAGCCCGAGCGTGCTCCAGGTGTAGGAGGCATGGCAGGCACGCGGGGCCGCGGCCGTTCGGGAACACGGGATCACCCCACCGAGCGCGGCACCGTCGAGGGTGAGCCGGAGCGAGGACGGCGTGTCGGTCTGGCTCGGGTCAACGGCTCCACTGACCTTGATCGTGGCCGTCCGGTGGACGGTCGAGCGAGCGCTCGGCGAGGTGATGACGACCTTCGGCAGTGGGCTCACCACGGTGATCGTGGTGAGCGGGCTGAGTGCGCTCGATCCCCTGTGCGTCAGGAACTTCGCCTGCAGGGTGTGGGCGCCCGACATCCCCGTGGTGTCCCAGCGGAACGGTCGGGAGCACGACCGGGGAGCCGAAGCGGTGCCGGTGCAGGCCTGCGGGCCGGAGAGCGGCTTGCCATCGGTCAGCAGCTGCATGGACTTCGGCGTGTCGTTCTGCTTGGAGTTGACCGTCCCGGTCGTGACGATGGTGACCGGCCCGGAGACGGTCGCCCCGTTGGTCGGGGAGTGGACGATCACGGTGGGTCCCGGACTGGTCACGTGGATCCGTACGGTTCCGATGTTGGTGCGATCACGGGCTGTGTGCACACCCACGATGAGGTCGACGGTGCCGGTCGCGCCCGTAGCGTCCCAGGTGAAGGTGCCGTCACAGGTGGCCGAGCTCGAGCATTCGACTCGCTGGCCGGGGACAGGGGACTTCGTGTCGTTCAGGTACAGCTGCATGGAGTCGGGGTGGTCGCGCTGAGGGCCCGAGATCGTCGCCGTGGCGGTCACGGTGATCACACCGCTTCGGGTCTCGCCGGGGGCAGGCGTATGGATGGTCACCCTGGGCTTGGGGTTGCGCGCCTCGACGACTGCCTGGGTGGTGACGTGGATGCTGCCGGCCGTCGTCAGGGTGGCAGTGAGGTCGTGCGTGCCATTCAGACCCGTGGTGTCCCACTCGAAACTGAGGGGACAGTCGTGCGCCGAGGGAACGCCGGGGCAGAGCTGACTACCGATATCGGTGCCGCCCCACGTGAGGTCGATCGACGCTGGCGTGTCCGTGGATGCGGCGTTCGTAGTGCCACTGACGGCGATGCTCACCGGCCCGGTTGCCGGCGTGGACACCGGGCCCAAGAACGTCACCGTGGGCGGCGGCACCGGCACCGTGATCTGGACCGGCGGGCTGGACGCGCCCATGCCCGTGGTGAGGAGATCGACCTGGAGGGCGTAGGTGCCGGGGCCGAGCACCGTCGGATCGTAGCTGAAGCTGCCGTAGCAGTTGAAGGTGTCCGAGGGCGGCACCGTGCAGCCGACCTGCTGACCTGCCACGGCCGAGCCGGCGACGTAGAGCTGCAGACCGGTGACCGAGTCGGGTGACGTGGGATCGAGGTGGCCCTCGGCGTTGATGGTGATCGGACCGGTGACCGTGGTGCCGTCGGGCGGGGAGGTGATCGCGGCGGTGGGTGGAGCCGGGGGGTCGGCGTTGGCGGCAGTGGCCGGCCCGAGCACGCTCGCGACGAGCGCGAAGACCGCGACACCCGACACTCGCGAGACACGCATGACTGCCCTCCCTCACCACACGAGCCCGGCGCGGTATCTTCCGCACTGAGTCCTGGGCGCCGACAGGCCCACCTCGACGCCTTGGCCGGGAGCCTATCCCTCCGGCCCGGCTACCGCGCAGGCACGTTTATCTGCCCATAGCCAAAACGGACTATTCGGCGCAAGGC
>JAWWOL010000480.1:0-4380 GCA_033851695.1 Frankiales bacterium | reverse complement strand
CTCGGTGCGCTTGACCTGTACCGGGACACGCCCGGTGATCTGGACGCCGAGGACATGGAAGCTGCTCAGACCCTCGCCGATGTCACCAGCGCATATCTGCTCAACGCCCAAGCCAGGGAACAAGCCTCCTCCACGTCTGAACAGTTCCGCCTCAGCGCGCTGCATGATCCGCTGACCGGGCTGCCCAACCGGCTGCTGCTCCAGCAACGGTTGGAACACGCGGCGCAGCGCGCCCGTCGGTCGCACTCTTACGCCGCGATCCTGTTCGCCGACCTCGACCGGTTCAAGCGGGTCAACGACATACACGGCCACCAGGTCGGCGACCAGCTGCTCCTCGCGGTCGCACAGAGACTCACCCACCTGATCCGCCCGGGGGACACCTTGTGCCGCTACGCCGGAGACGAGTTCGTCTTCCTCTGCGAGGACCTGCACAGCCAGGCCGACGCCGAGCTGCTCGCCACCCGGGTCGACGCCGCCTTCGCTGACCCGTTCCTCCTCGGGGACCTGCTCGAGGTGTCGGTGACCGCCAGCGTCGGGATGGCCTACGCCGGGCCGGGCGAAGCCATCACCGGCAGGCTGGTCATTCAAGCCGGCACCGCGATGTACCAGGCCAAACGGAAAGGCGGTGGCGCGCACCAGTTCGTAGACCTGCGTGAGGCCTCGCTGGCCGCTGAACGCCACGCCTTGGAGACCGACCTGCGCAGTGCGCTCGCCGAGGGACAGCTCCGTCTGGCGTACCAACCGATTGTGCGCACCGTCGACGGGCTGGTCACCGGCGTGGAGGCGCTCCTGCGTTGGACGCACCCCGGCCGGGGTGCTGTCGATGCCGGAGCGGTCATCCGCGTCGCGGAGGGCAGCGACCTGATCACGGAGATCGGCAGGTGGGTGTTGGTCCGCGCCTGCCGGGACCACGCCTCCTGGCCGAAAACCCACCGAGGCACCGGGCTGGACCTCGCCGTGAACGTCTCAGCGCACCAGCTGATGGCGCCCGACTTCGTCTCCACCGTGACCAGCATCCTGAGCCGCACGGCGATGGACCCGACCTCACTGGTGCTGGAGATGACCGAACATGTCCTCATCGACGACATCGATCGGGCGATGACTGTGCTCAACGACCTCAAGACCCTCGGGATCCGAATTGCCCTCGACGACTTCGGCACCGGCTACTCCTCGCTGAGCTACCTGCGCCGGCTGCCGATCGACATCGTGAAGATCGACCAGTCCTTTACTGCCGACATCGGCCGCGTGCCCACCGGCGAAGCCATGGTCTCCGCGGTGACCAACCTCGCCCACGCCGTCGGGCTGACCGTCATCGCCGAAGGAATAGAAACTCAACGGCAGCGCGAGACCGTACGCGCCATCGGCTGTGAGCTGTCTCAGGGATACTTCTTCGCGAGGCCCATGCCGGCAACCGACATCGGTGGTCAACTCACCGGCTACTCTGTCGCAACCGTGGGTGAAGCCGGCGGAAGCGGCTGGCCGAGGCACCCAACGTCGGTCGCGGTGCTGGCTGATCCAGCCGCAGATCGTCATGCACGCTGACCGTTGCACCTGTCCGCAGGCGAACCCGGACGACACGGGATTTCCTCGCCTGAAAGCGTCCGTACTGCGGCCACAGGTTGGTCAGTGGTCGCCTGTCGGCGGACAATAGGTCCCGAGGACCCAACACGGGGCTCGCGAGGAAAGGTCTCCCATGCGCATCACGTTCGACAGCACCGATTCCATTGAGCAGGTTGTCCGCACGGTGAGTGCGGTGTACGGCGTGACCCTGTCCGTCAACCACCCGGCGACGCCGACTCCCCCAGTGGCGGTCCGGCGGTCAGCTGTCAAGCCTCCGGTGCAACCCGCGGCAAAACCGGTGCGCCCTCGGGGCTCAAGGCGGAGCACCAATGCCACTAGTCCCGCCGAGATCCGCCGTTGGGCCGCAGCCAACGGCCACAAGGTCAACAGCAGGGGCCGAGTCTCCCAAACTGTTGTGGCTGCATACCGGGCAGCAGGCGGCCGCTAATCGGCAGTTCGGTGGTGTCGTCCCGGAGCTCGTAGAGAACCGGTACGCCGCATGGGACGCCGCACCGCTGAGCAGTCCTCGTCGGGTTGATCGGCCCACTCCGTCGCTGTTGCCACCGTTAGCGAGATCGTCCACGCAGACCGGCACGCACGGCATCGACGTACACGGTGCGTGCCACGGTGGCTACTTGGTCAGGTAGAGTCCGGCCCAGACGGACAAGTCCCGGTTGCTCCCTCTTTCGCAGAGTCCTCTCAAGCGGTCTCGCTGATATCTCCGCGAGACGCGGTGCTCTCCCCTTGGGAGGGCGCGGCAGGTTGAGGCAGGTACGACTCGAGTGCTTTCGGCCAGCCCTGACGAGTTCACATCACTGCGGAAATGTTTAGCCTGACCCCACCTGTCCAGCGGAGTAGGGCACTGCTCGGCGGACGGCGACGCAAGGTCCTGTTGGCTGGGAGCGCCGGCAGCGGCGAGGTCGTCGGACCAGCCGTCGTCCACGTGCGTCGAGGAGCGGCCGCGCGTCTACGCCTGGTCGCTCCTCGACGGTACGGGTCACGACATCGTTGCCCAGAAACCGCAGTGGTGGTCGGTGCCGTACTGCGACCCGTTGATGACGGCGGTCTTGCCGCCCGCGAGGAACGTGATGCGCAGCCGGTTCGGCGTGGTGTACCGCGGCCACGTCGGCAGGTTGTGCCTGTTCGGCGTGCCGGACTTCGCGAAGCGAGACCAGTAGCTCGTCATGAGCTTCGCCAGCCGGAGTTGCGTCCGGGTCAGTGGCGTGGCGGTGGTGCTCTGCCAGATGTACGGCACCTCGCCCGTGTGCATGGACCCGGTCGGGAACGACGGCGGGATCACCATGTAGGGACGCAGCGGTGTCGTCTCGTCACGGAACTCGTAGGTATAGGTCGGCACCCACGACGACAGCGAGTCCTCGACGCCGATCGACGGGCAGGCAAAGCCCGAGTCGGTCGAGACCGCGGCCGACGCGAGACCCGCCGAACCGTACGCGCTCACCGGGTATTCGGCGAGCACCTGGTTGGCCTTCGCCCCGTACGTCGCGCGGATTTGCGCTTCGTACGTGGAGGCGGTGAGCGGCTGACGGACCAGATCGTTGCCCTCGTAGACGAAGGCGCGCGTCTCGTGCCGGTTGTTCCCCATGATCACTGGGACGTGATTGAAGTCGCCGGTGGCGAACGCCTGGGTGAGGGGGATCGGCTGCGCGCTGCCGCCGACGACTGGTCGCCACGCGACATTGCTCGTCGCCTGGGCGTCAATGACGTCGGCGGGACTCTTGCTGCGCAGGCAGCTGACCATCGTCGCTGCGGCGGTGCAGCCGATCGCGGTCGCGAACGAGGTGCCGCTCTTCGCGGCGTCCTCGTGACTGATCTCGGCGCAGTTGCCGATGCTCTCGACGACCGCGCGGTCGAACAGGTTGGCGGCGGGCGGAGAGGCCATCAGCCAGCAGACCGAGCCGGCACCGGCCGACTGCCCGGCGACCGTGACTTTCCCGGCGTTGCCACCGAACCGCCCGATGTTCTGCTGTACCCACCGCAACGCCTGGATCTTGTCGAGGTCGCCGTACTGTCCACTCGACTTGCCGTCGGCCGATTGTGCGTCCAGCCCGGGCAGCGAGAGGTAGCCCATCGCACCGAGGCGGTAGTTGACCGTCACGACGACGTTGCCGGCAGCGGTCAGCCGCGACGGCATCACGTCCGTGCCCGCGCCGTTCACCCAGCCGCCGCCGTGGAACCACACGAGCACCGGGAGTTTGCCCTTCGCGTGCGCGGGCGTCCACACGTTCAGGTAGAGGCAGTCCTCGTGCCAGCTCGCCGGTGAGCCCGGCCGCCAGAACACCGCCGACTGCACGCACTCGTTGCCCGGCTTGTTGGCAGCACGCACGCCGGACCAACTCGCGGGTGGCTGCGGCGGCTGCCAGCGCAACACCCCCACGGGGGGTGCGGCGTACGGGATTCCCTGGAATGTGCGCACGGCGCCTTGCGCGACACCTCGCACCCTGCCCTGCGCGGTCTTCACGACGAGTCCCGCCGACGCGTGCGCGGTGGACCCGGCCGTGCGCCCGCTCGCGAAGGGCACGGCGTTCGCCTGCGCCATGCCGCCGAGCACCAGCCCCTGCACCGCGGCTGCTGTGACCAGGGTGCGCGCGAGGCGTCGGTACGGTTGTGGAGACATGACGTTGCTCCTCCCCAGCGTGGCGTCACACCGGTCAGTTGACGGAGGAAGCCGCCGCCTCCCCGTTGCCTTGGTGGGATCAGGGACGCGACGCGCGGTGCGAGAGCCACGGGTGTCACTGGCGACCGCGAGACTTCGGCTCGCGAGTCGCTCATCTGCTCTAGGTGGACTGTCGCAGGAGGCCG
>JAWWOL010000458.1:0-14371 GCA_033851695.1 Frankiales bacterium | reverse complement strand
GCACCCTCGTGAGGGACCTGACGTCGAGGGCCCCGTACCCATCTCGTTACCATCGCTGCACCGCAACGCGACCGAGGGGACTCCCTGCGTGAACGTGCTCGACGACATTGTGGACGGCGTACGGGCCGACCTCGCCGTTCGTCAGGCGACGATCAGCCTGGACCAGGTCAAGGCCCGCGCAGCCAAGCTGCCCGCTGCGCGCGACGCGGCAGCAGTGCTCCGCCGGCCAGGGGTCTCCGTCATCGCCGAGGTCAAGCGCAGCAGCCCGTCCAAGGGGGCGCTGGCAGCGGTGGCCGACCCGGCTGCCCTGGCTCGCGACTACGAGGCCGGCGGTGCCTCCGTCATCAGCGTCCTGACCGAGCAGCGCCGGTTCGGCGGGTCGCTCGCCGACCTCGACGCCGTACGGGCCGCGGTCGACGTGGCGGTGCTGCGCAAGGACTTCATCGTCACCTCGTACCAGCTGTGGGAGGCCCGCGCGCACGGTGCCGACCTGGCGCTGCTGATCGTGGCCGCGCTCGAGCAGAATGCGCTGGAGTCGCTGGTCGAGCGGACCATCTCCCTCGGCATGACCCCGCTGGTCGAGGTGCACGACGAGGACGAGGTCCTCCGCGCCCTCGACGCCGGGGCCCGGGTGATCGGAGTCAACGCCCGCAACCTCAAGACCCTCGAGGTCGACCGTGGCGTGTTCGCCCGGCTGGCGCCGATGATCCCCTCCGACGTCGTCAAGATCGCCGAGTCCGGCGTACGGGGGCCGCACGACCTGCTGGCCTACGCCGCCTACGGTGCGGATGCCGTACTCGTCGGGGAGAGCCTGGTCACCGGACGCGATCCGCGGCAGGCGGTGGCCGAGCTGGTCACCGCGGGATCGCACCCGGCGCACGGTGGGCACCACTCCTGACATTGACCTGACCCTGAAACCGGCGAGCCGGCCGGTGGCCGCGCCGACTACGCTGGCCCGGTGACTCTTCACCCGCCCCAAGCTCCGCCAGCCGCCCTGCCCGACCTCGCCGGACACTTCGGCCAGTTCGGCGGCCGGTTCGTCCCCGAGGCGCTGGTGGCGTCGCTCGACGAGGTGTCCGAGGCGTTCGCCTCCGCGATGGCCGACCGGGCGTTCACCGACGAGCTGACCCGGCTGCTCACCACCTACGCCGGCCGGCCGTCACCGCTGACCGACGCGACCGCGCTGAGCGAGCACGCCGGTGGCGCCCGGATCCTGCTCAAGCGCGAGGACCTCAACCACACCGGCTCGCACAAGATCAACAACGTGCTGGGCCAGGCGCTGCTCACCAAGCGGATGGGCAAGAGCCGAGTCATCGCCGAGACCGGAGCCGGCCAGCACGGCGTCGCCACCGCCACCGCCGCCGCCCTCCTGGGGCTCGAGTGCGTGATCTACATGGGGGAGGACGACACCAAGCGCCAGGCGCTGAACGTCGCGCGGATGCGTCTGCTCGGCGCCGAGGTGGTGCCCGTGTCGATCGGCAGCCGCACCCTCAAGGACGCGATCAACGAGGCCTTCCGCGACTGGGTGGCCAACCTCGAGACCACCCACTACCTGTTCGGTACGGTCGCGGGGCCGCACCCGTTCCCGGCGATGGTCCGCGACTTCCAGCGGATCATCGGCGTCGAGGCCCGCCAGCAGTGCCTCGACCTGACCGGCGCCCTGCCGACCGCCGTGGCGGCCTGCGTCGGTGGCGGGTCCAACGCGATCGGCATCTTCCACCGCTTCCTCGACGACACCTCCGTCGCCCTCTACGGCTTCGAGGCCGGAGGCGACGGGGTCGACACCGGCCGGCACGCCGCAACCATCACCGCCGGCTCGCCGGGCGTACTCCACGGCGCGCGGTCGTTCCTGCTGCAGGACGAGGACGGCCAGACCATCGAGTCGCACTCGATCTCGGCCGGGCTGGACTACCCGGGCGTCGGGCCCGAGCACGCGTGGCTCGCCGACCTCGGCCGGGCGCACTACCGGCCGATCACCGACGCCGAGGCGATGGACGCGTTCTCCCTGCTCTGCCGGACCGAGGGCATCATCCCGGCGATCGAGTCGGCCCACGCCATCGCCGGGGCCCTGCAGCTCGGCCGCGAACTCGGCCCGGAGGCGACGATCCTGGTCAACCTGTCCGGTCGTGGGGACAAGGACGTCGACACCGCGGCGCGCTGGTTCGGGCTGACCTCCGCCGTCGAGGTCGCCGAGGCCGAGCTGCTGCGCGCCGACAACGACTTCGAGGACCAGTCATGAGCCGCCTCTCCGACGCCTTCGCCGCTGCTCGCGCCGAGGACCGTGCGCTGCTCATCGGTTACCTGCCGGCCGGGTTTCCCTCGTACGACGGGGGAGTAGCCGCGATCACCGCCATGGTCGAGGGCGGCGTGGACATCGTCGAGGTGGGCCTGCCCTACTCCGACCCGATGATGGACGGCCCGGTGATCCAGGCCGCCGTCGACCAGGCGCTGCGCGGCGGCGTACGGATCGCCGATGTCATGCGCACTGTCTCTGCCGTGGCGGCACTGGGTGTCCCGACGTTGGTGATGTCCTACTGGAACCCGATCGAGCGCTACGGCATCGAGCGGTTCGCGACCGACCTGGCGGCGGCGGGGGGCGTCGGCGTCATCACGCCCGACCTGATCCCGGACGAGGCCGCAGAGTGGCTCGCCGCGGTCGACAAGGCCGGCATCGACCCGATCTTCCTCACCGCCCCCTCCTCGACCGACGAGCGGCTCAAGGTGGTTGCCGAGGTCGGCCGCGGGTTCCTCTACGCCGCCTCGACGATGGGCATCACCGGCACCCGCGACCAGGTCGGCGCCCGTGCGGGCGAGCTGGTCGCGCGGATGCGCGCGGTCACCGACACCCCGATCGCCGTCGGCCTCGGGGTCGGCACGGGGTCGCAGGCGGCTCAGGTGGCCGGCTACGCCGACGGTGTCATCGTGGGCTCGGCCTTCGTCCGCCGGATCCTCGACGCGTCCTCCGAGCGGGCCGGATTGGCCGAGGTACGCGCGCTTGCCGCCGAGCTCGCCGACGGGGTCCGCCAACGCCACCACGACAAAACGCCCGGTGTCCACGCGGCCCCCAACTGAGCCGAACCGTTGCCATGACATCGGCGTCCTAGTGCGTGATCCGGCGGAGGAGCCGCCGGCGCTGGATCATGCGCGAGCAGAGGGAGGCCCGGTGTCGCTCGACGGCAGCGCGTCCCTCGACGCCACGGTGGTCCCGGTCGCCCCGCCGATCGTGATCCGCACCTACCTCTCGTCGGTGCCCGATCTCGCGCCTGAGCCACTCCCCGCCGAGCGGGACGACCCTGAGCTCGAGATCACCCTCGGCCGTGGCGGCGGCGACCCGATGGGCGAGCTGTTCGCGGCCCACTACGCGCGCCTGGCGGGCTGGTGCTCGCGGCTGGTCGGCGACGAGCAGCTGGCCCACGAGATCGCCTCCGAGGCCTTCACCCGGCTGCTGACCAAGTGGCGCGGCGTGGACGACATCCGCGGCTACCTCTACGTCACCGCCAGCAACCTGGTGAAAGACCACTGGCGCCGGCTCGAACGCGAGCGGCGAGCCCTCACCAAGGTCGAGATCCAGCTCTCCGCACCCGGGGCCGATGCCGCCCCGCCACTTCGTGACGTCGTCGAGCGGCTGCCCAACCGGCACCGCGACGTCGTACTGCTCCACTACTACGCCGACATCTCCGTACGGGACACGGCTCGACTGCTCAAGGTTTCCGAGGGAGCGGTGAAGCGCAGGCTCTTCGAGGCCCGCGCGCTCCTGCACGAGGCCCTGGAGGGGCACCGATGAACGACAAGATCGACGACTTCTTCGAACGCGAACGAGAGGCCGTGCCGCTGCTGGCACCGCCTCCGCATCGCTACGAGGAGCTGCAGACCATCGCCCGCCGGCGCCGCAACCGCAACACGACCATGGTCTCCGCGGCCGCCGCGGTGGTGCTCGCCGTGGGCGGCACCGGCGTCGTGCTGGCCACGGCCGGTGGCGGTACGGCCGGCGGCAACGCTGCCAGTCGCACTCTCGCGTCGGCGGGGCCCAGCACGGCCGGGACGATTCATCCTCAGGCCGTGGGGACGCCGGTGCCCACCGGCTTCGTCGTGTCCTCCATGTCCTTCGCATCCGGCACCCATGGCTGGGCTCTGGGCTATGACCCGTGCGGCTCGCAGCGGTGCGCAGCGGTCATCGAGACCAGTGACGACACGGCGTCATGGCACCTGGCCAAGGCCTTCACCGCTGCCGAGACGAGTGACTCCGGACTGGCGGACGGAGCCATCTCCGTCCGCTTCGCGACGCAGACCGACGGGTGGATCGTCGGCGGTTCGCAGGTGCTCGCGACTCATGACGCAGGTGCCCACTGGAGCGTTGCCGGCGCCGTGTCCGGCCAAGGGATTCGGGCGCTCGAGGCGCCGAACTCGCACATCGTCTACGCAAGCAGTGCGGATGGTTCGACCTTGTGGGTCAACCGCAACCCGAGCCGGGACGACTGGAGCGCGGCCGCTGGGCTCCGCTTGCCGGCCGGCGGCATCGACGCGATCACGACCTCGAACATCACGGTGGCGGTGGTCCGCTCAGCGGGCAGCTGGTCCACCGTCCGGATCAATGACGACCGGGGCTCCGGCAACTGGGCGACGGTCAAGCTGCCCTGCACCAAGTCCTCGTCGGGGCCGGCCCCGCTCTACCAGCTCGTAGACGATTCCCACGCAACGGTCGTCTGCGGCAACGGCACGACGTACTGGATGGATCCCTACGGGAAGACGGTCAAGCCCGAGGGCAGGGTCGAACCGCGTGGCCTGAGCCAAGTCCTTGTCTCCTCGTCGATCAGTGTGAGTGACGGGATCACGGTCGCGGCCTACCTCGGCGGAGGACTCGTGGCCAGCAGCGATCACGGAGCGACCTGGCATCAGCTGCTCAGCGGTTCCTTCTCCTATGTCGGCATGACCGACCCTCAGCAGGGTTTCGCTCTGGCCGGCACCCCGAGCCATCAGTTCTGGCTGACCCTTGACGGCGGTGCGACCTGGACGCCGAAGTCGTTCGGCTGACCGGGGGATCGTTCTGTGACCTGGGCACGGTAGCGTCGCGGCCGTGAATGCACCCGGCCTGGTCCTCGCCTCGATCCCCAGCCCGTCGCAGGGCGTCTGGCACCTGGGCCCGCTCCCGATCAGGGCGTACGCGCTCTGCATCATCGTCGGCATCCTGGTCTGCATCGCGATCTCCGACCGGCGCTGGGTCGCGCGCGGTGGGCGACCGGGCACGATCGGCGACGTGGCCGTCTGGGCCGTGCCGTTCGGTCTGGTCGGCGGCCGGGTCTACCACGTGATCACCGACCCCGAGCTCTACTTCAGCCACGACAACTGGCACCCCATCGGCGCACTCGAGGTCTGGAACGGCGGCCTCGGCATCTGGGGCGCCGTCGTCCTGGGCGGCGTCGGCGCCTGGATCGGCTGCCGGCGGCGCGGTCTCAAGCTGCCGCCGCTGGCCGACGCGATCGCTCCCGGCATCGTGATCGCGCAGGCGATCGGCCGCTGGGGCAACTACTTCAACCAGGAGCTCTACGGGCGGGCCACGAATCTCCCCTGGGCGTTGCACATCACCAGGGGCGACGCTCCCGGGGCTCAGCAGGGCAACTTCCAGCCGACCTTCCTGTACGAGTCGCTGTGGGACATCGGGGTCGCCGCCCTCGTCATCTGGGCCGACAAGCGCTGGAAGCTCGGCCACGGCAGGGTTTTCGCGCTGTACGTCGCCGCCTACACGGTTGGCCGCGGCTGGATCGAGGCGCTGCGCGTCGACGACGTCAACCACTTCCTCGGGCTGCGGCTCAACGACTGGACCAGCCTCGTCGTGTTCCTGGGCGCGGTCTGCTACCTGTGGATCACCCGGAAGACGACCCGCGAGGAGGTCGTCGACCCGCGGATGCTGGAGACCGTCGAGGGCGAGCAGACCGCCGAGCAGGCGGACCCGTCCGCCGACGCGGAGCCGGTGGAGGCCTCCGACGATCTCGATGCCGGACCCGATCCCGTCGACAGTCCGCCGTCCCGCTAGCTCGCTCGGCAGCTTGCACGACACGCCGCGCGACACGCCGATGTTCGGGCCACTTGGCGGGAAATGAGGGCCGGGGGCGGGGGTGAAGCGCCGCTGGGCTGCGCAAACGGGACATCTGGTACGGCCGCCGGTAGCCTGAACGGGTGAGTACGTCTGCCCCGGCCATGCGCCCCGAGATCCACCACTCGCACCGTGACGTCACGGGCGGCTGGCTGCGACCCGCCGTCTTCGGCGTCATGGACGGCCTGGTCTCCAACATCGCGTTGCTCTCCGGAGTCGCCGGCGGGCACGCCAGCACCCACACACTGCTGCTCACCGGGTTCGCCGGGCTGGCGGCCGGCAGCGTGTCGATGGCGACGGGGGAGTACGTCTCGGTCGCCTCGCAGGCCGAGCTGATCCAGGCCGAGATCGAGATCGAGAAGGCCGAGCTGCTCGAGTCGCCGGAGGCGGAGCAGGCCGAGCTCGCCGCGCTCTACCGGGCCAGAGGCCTGACTCCTCAGCTGGCCGCAGAGGTCGCCCGCCAGCTCTCCGCGGACCCCGAGCAGGTCTGGCGGGTGCACGCCCGCGAGGAGCTGGGTGTGGACCCGGACGACCTGCCGAGCCCCTACGTCGCCGCCGGGTCCTCGTTCGTCGCGTTCGCGGTGGGCGCACTGATCCCGCTGCTTCCCTACCTCTTCGGCGTGAGCACGTTGCTCTGGTCGCTGGTGCTGACCGCCGTCGCCTTGTTCGCGGCAGGCACGGCCGTTGCGGCGCTCACGGCCCGGCACTGGCTGTTCGCCGGCAGTCGCCAGCTCGCCCTGGGCGCGGTGGCCGCCGCTGTGTCGTACGGCGTCGGCCTTGCCGTTGGAGCGGTCAACTGACCGTTATCCCGGGCGCGGGATGTGTGTCCATCGTGTAACCTGATCGCACATCTTGGGCCAACGTCGTCCCGCAGTCTGCGCACTCCCCACCACGCGCAACCTCCGCAGCGAGACGACAGGAACCAGGTCCGCATGTCTTTCGGCAGCCCGGCCCCGCAGGGCCTCTATGACGGTCTCCATGAGCACGACGCCTGCGGCGTCGCGTTCGTCGCCGACATCACCGGCACCCAGAGCCACGACGTCGTGGCCATGGGCATCACCGCACTGAACAACCTCGAGCACCGTGGCGCGACGGGCAGCGAGGAGAACACCGGAGACGGGGCCGGCATCCTGGTCCAGATCCCCGACGCCTTCTTCCGTACCGTTGTCGACTTCCCGCTGCCGCCAGTCGGCAGCTATGCCGTGGGCAACGCCTTCCTCCCCGCCGACGACGTCGCAGCACTCGACAAGGCCGTTGCCCAGATCGGCCAGATCGCCGATGAGGAGGGCCTCGAGGTCCTCGGCTGGCGCGATGTGCCCGTCGACGACTCGATCCTGGGCCCGACGGCCAAGGCCGCGCTGCCGCTGATG
This sequence comes from Frankiales bacterium, assembly GCA_033851695.1. Taxonomy (GTDB): domain Bacteria; phylum Actinomycetota; class Actinomycetes; order JAWWOL01; family JAWWOL01; genus JAWWOL01. Next base: position 6,910 of record JAWWOL010000458.1, on the reverse strand, counting down.
CGCCAGCTGTTCGTACGCGCCGCAGCGCCGACCGACGTCATGACCCTCGAGCGGCTCGCGTTCTGCGTGCGCAAGCGGGTCCAGCACGAGGTCGGCGTCTACTTCGCCAGCCTGTCGGCGCGGACCCTCACCTACAAGGGCATGCTCACCGCGCCGCAGCTCGGCGAGTTCTACGCCGACCTGCACGACCCGAGCTTCGCCAGCGCGCTGGCCCTGGTGCACAGCAGGTTCTCCACCAACACGTTCCCGAGCTGGCCGCTCGCCCACCCTTACCGCTACATCGCCCACAACGGCGAGATCAACACCGTCAAGGGCAACCGCAACTGGATGCGGGCGCGCGAGGCGCTGCTGGACTCACCGCTGATCCCCGGCGACCTCAACCGGATCTACCCCGTGGTCGACCCCAAGGGCAGCGACTCGGCCAGCTTCGACGAGGTGCTCGAGCTGCTCCATCTCGGTGGCCGCAGCCTGCCGCACGCGGTGCTGATGATGATCCCGGAGGCGTGGGAGAACCACACCGAGATGGCGCCGGAGCGCAAGGCGTTCTACCAGTTCCACGCCTCGCTGATGGAGCCGTGGGACGGGCCGGCCTGCGTCACCTTCACCGACGGCTCGGTCATCGGCGCGGTGCTCGACCGCAACGGCCTGCGCCCCGCCCGCTACTGGCTGACCGACGACAACCTGGTCGTGCTGGCCAGCGAGGTCGGCGTCCTGGACATCGAGCCGAGCAAGGTGATCCGCCGTGGCCGGCTGCAGCCCGGCCGGATGTTCCTGGTCGACCTCGAGGCGCACCGCGTCGTCGACGACGAGGAGGTCAAGGCCGAGCTCGCCGCTGCCCGTCCGTACCAGGAGTGGCTGCACGCCGGCCTGGTCCAGCTCGACGCGCTGCCCGACCGGGAGCACGTGGTCCACAGCCACGAGTCGGTGCTCCGCCGCCAGCAGACCTTCGGCTACACCGAGGAGGAGGTGCGGATCATCCTGTCCCCGATGGCCCGCACCGGAGCCGAGCCGATCGGCTCGATGGGCTCCGACACCCCGGTCGCCGTGCTCTCCGACCGGGCCCGGCTGCTCTACGACTACTTCAGCCAGCTGTTCGCCCAGGTGACCAACCCGCCGCTGGACGCGATCCGCGAAGAGCTGGTCACCTCGCTCGGCACGGCTACCGGCGGCGAGGGCAACCTGCTCGAACCGACCCCGGCGAGCTGCCGCCAGGTCGTGCTCAACTTCCCGGTCCTCGACAACGACGAGCTGGCCAAGATCGTCCACATCAACGACGACGGCGACTTGCCCGGCTTCAGCGCCGTCGTGGTCCGCGGCCTCTACCCGGTCGCCGGCGGAGGCACAGCACTGGCCGAGGCCATCGAGCGGGTCCGCCGTGAGGTCAGCGACGCCATCGCCGGCGGCGCCCACCTCGTGGTGCTGTCCGACCGTGAGTCCTCCGCCGAGCTCGCACCGATCCCCTCGCTGCTGCTGACCAGCGCGGTGCACCACCACCTCGTACGCGAGAAGACCCGCACGCAGGTCGGTCTGATCGTCGAGACCGGCGACGCCCGCGAGGTGCACCACGTCGCGCTGCTCATCGGCTACGGCGCCGCGGCCGTCAACCCCTACCTCGCCATGGAGACGGTGGAGGACCGGGCCCGCGAGGGCTCCCTCGGTGCGATCGACCCGGCCAAGGCTGCCCGCAACTACGTCAAGGCGCTGGGCAAGGGCGTGCTCAAGGTGATGTCCAAGATGGGCATCTCGACGATCGCCTCCTACACCGGTGCCCAGGTGTTCGAGGCGATCGGCCTGGCGCAGGGGCTGGTCGACGAGTACTTCCCCGGCACCACCAGCCAGCTCGGCGGCATCGACCTCGACGTGGTCGCGGCCGAGGTGGCCATGCGGCAGCGGGTCGCCTACCCGCTCGAGGCTGCCAAGCACCGCCGGCTCGAGGTCGGCGGTGAGTACCAGTGGCGCCGTGAGGGCGAGCAGCACCTGTTCAACCCGGAGACGGTGTTCAAGCTGCAGCACGCCACCCGGACCCGGCAGTACGAGATCTTCAAGGACTACACCCGCGCGGTCGACGAGCAGGCCGAGCGGCTGGCCACGCTCCGCGGCCTGTTCGAGCTCGCCCCGACCGACCGGGAGCCGATCGACATCGACGAGGTCGAGCCGATCTCCGAGATCGTCAAGCGGTTCTCGACCGGCGCGATGTCCTACGGGTCGATCTCGCAGGAGGCGCACGAGACCCTCGCCATCGCGATGAACCAGCTGGGCGGCAAGTCCAACACCGGCGAGGGCGGCGAGGACGTCGAGCGGCTGTACGACCCCGAGCGGCGTAGCGCGGTCAAGCAGGTCGCCAGCGGGCGTTTCGGTGTCACGAGCGAATACCTGGTCAACGCCACGGACATCCAGATCAAGATGGCCCAGGGTGCCAAGCCGGGCGAGGGCGGCCAGCTCCCCGGCAACAAGGTCTACCCGTGGGTGGCCAAGACCCGGCACTCCACGCCAGGCGTCGGCCTGATCTCGCCGCCACCGCACCACGACATCTACTCGATCGAGGACCTCAAGCAGCTCATCCACGACCTCAAGAACGCCAACCCGCAGGCGCGGGTGCACGTCAAGCTGGTCGCCGAGGTCGGGGTCGGCACGGTCGCCGCCGGAGTCGCCAAGGCCAAGAGCGACGTGGTCCTCATCTCCGGCTACGACGGTGGTACGGGTGCCGCGCCGATGACCTCGTTGAAGCACGCCGGTGCGCCCTGGGAGCTCGGCCTGGCAGAGACCCAGCAGACGCTGCTGCTCAACGGGCTGCGCGACCGGATCGTGGTGCAGGCCGACGGCCAGCTCAAGACCGGCCGCGATGTGCTGATCGCCGCCCTGCTCGGCGCCGAGGAGTTCGGCTTCGCTACCGCGCCGCTGGTGGTCTCGGGCTGCATCCTGATGCGGGTCTGCCACCTCGACACCTGCCCGGTCGGCGTGGCGACCCAGAACCCCGAGCTGCGCAAGAAGTTCTCCGGCAAGCCGGAGTTCGTCGTCACCTTCTTCGAGTTCATCGCCCAGGAGATCCGCGAGCACCTCGCCTCGATGGGCTACCGCAGCATCGAGGAGGTCATCGGCCACGCCGAGCTCCTCGACACCCGCAAGGCCGTCGACCACTGGAAGGCCGCCGGTCTCGACCTCACGCCGATCCTGCACGTGCCCGAGCTGCCCGAGGGTGCGTCACGGCACTCGACCACCACCCAGGACCACGGCCTGGACAAGGCGCTCGACAACACCCTCATCCAGCTCGCGGAGGGTGCGCTCGAGGACGGGCGCCCGGTCACCCTCGAGCTGCCGATCCGCAACGTCAACCGGACCGTCGGCACCCTCCTCGGCTACGAGGTGACCAAGCGCTACCTCAGCGACGGGCTGCCGGACAACACCATCGACGTCACGTTCACCGGCTCGGCCGGTCAGTCCTTCGGCGCGTTCGTGCCCAAGGGCATCACGTTGCGGCTGCTCGGCGACGCCAACGACTACGTCGGCAAGGGCCTGTCCGGCGGCCGGATCACCCTGCGCCCGGCGCTGGACTCCCCGCTGGTGGCCGAGGACAACCTGGTCGCCGGCAACGTCCTCCTCTACGGGGCGACCGCGGGCGAGGCCTACTTCCGCGGCATCGTCGGCGAGCGGTTCTGTGTCCGCAACTCCGGCGCCACCGCGGTCGTCGAGGGTGTCGGCGACCACGGCTGCGAGTACATGACCGGTGGCCGGGTCATCGTGCTCGGCCGCACCGGACGCAACTTCGCGGCCGGCATGTCCGGCGGCGTTGCCTACCTGCTCGACATCGACGAGCAGCGGCTCAACACCGAGATGGTCGACCTCGACCCGCTCGACGAGGCCGACCGCGTGTTCCTGCGCGAGACCATCGGCACGCACTTCGCCGAGACACAGTCGGCGGTCGCCGAGCGGCTCCTCGCCGACTGGGACAGCTCGGTCGAGCGGTTCAGCAAGATCATGCCCAGGGACTACAAGCGGGTGCTGGTCGCCATGGCGGCAGCCCGAGAGGCGGGAACTCCGGTGGAGCAGGCAGTGATGGAGGCCGCTCGTGGCTGACCCGACCGGATTCATGACCACGCCGCGGGAGACTCCCGTACGCCGGCCGGTCGACGTCCGCATCCGTGACTGGAAAGAGGTCTACGAGGACTTTCCCGAGGGCCACCTCACCAAGCAGGCCGGCCGCTGCATGGACTGCGGCATCCCGTTCTGCCACCAGGGCTGCCCCCTCGGCAACCTGATCCCCGAGTGGAACGACCTGGTCTGGCGGCAGGACTGGCGCGAGGCGATCGAGCGCTTGCACGCGACCAACAACTTCCCCGAGTTCACCGGTCGGCTCTGCCCCGCGCCGTGCGAATCCTCCTGCGTGCTCGGCATCAACGAGGACCCGGTCACCATCAAGCAGGTCGAGGTCGAGATCGTCGACCGAGCCTGGGACGAGGGCTGGATCACCCCGCAGATCGCCGGCCGGCAGTCCGGCCGTACGGTCGCCGTGGTCGGTTCCGGGCCGGCCGGCCTGGCCGCGGCCCAGCAGCTCACCCGGGCCGGGCACACCGTCGTGGTCTACGAGCGGGCCGACCGGATCGGTGGCCTGCTCCGCTACGGCATCCCCGAGTTCAAGATGGAGAAGCGGCACCTCGACCGGCGGCTGGCCCAGATGGCCGCCGAGGGCACGCAGTTCCGCAGCGGGGTCTCGGTCGGCGAGGACGTCTCGGCCGAGGCGCTGCGCAAGAAGTACGACGTCGTGGTCCTGGCCGGTGGTGCGACCATCCCGCGCGACCTCCCGGTGCCCGGTCGGCACTACGACGGCATCCACTTCGCGATGGAGTTCCTGCCGCTGTCCAACAAGCTGCAGGAGGGGGACGTCTTCGAGGACTCGCCCGAGCCCGACCTGCCGCCGCTCAACGCCCGTGGCAAGCACGTCGTCATCATCGGCGGCGGCGACACCGGGGCCGACTGCCTGGGCACCTCGATCCGGCAGGGGGCGGCCTCGGTCACCCAGCTGGAGATCCTGCCCCGCCCGCCGGCCGAGCGGTCCGAGACCATGCCCTGGCCGACCTACCCGATGATCTACCGCGTCTCCAGCGCCCACGAGGAGGCGGGGGAGCGGATGTTCGCCGTCTCCACCAAGCACTTCAACGGCGACGAGCTGGGCAAGGTCACCGGGCTGACGCTGAGTGAGATCCACAGCGTCGACGGCCGGTTCGAGGAGGTGCCGGGCACCGAGCGGACCATCCCGTGCGACCTGGCCCTGCTGGCGATGGGGTTCACCGGCCCGCAGCGCGGCGGCCTGCTCGAGCAGCTGGGGGTCGACTACGACACGCGGGGCAACGTCGCCCGTACGAGCGGCTGGGCCACCAACGTCCCCGGCGTGTTCGTCGCCGGCGACATGGGCCGCGGCCAGTCCCTCATCGTCTGGGCGATCGCCGAGGGCAGGGCCTGCGCGTCCGCCGTCGACGAGTACCTCTCCGGCGAGACCGCCCTGCCGGCGCCGATCCGCCCGACCGACCGTCCGCTGGTGTGATCGCCTGACTGATCGCCGGGGTCGCCGCGTGGGGTTGCCGTGAGGTAAGCAGTCACTGGCGTTTGTCGCCCCTTGCCGGTCGGGCACTTCTCTTGTCGTAAGGCACGAACACGACACGAGGAGGTACCCGCCATGTCGGGCGAGCTGCAGGGCAAGACCATCGCATTCCTGGTCGCCGCCGAGGGCATCGAGCAGGTCGAACTGACCGAGCCGTGGAAGGCGGTCAAGCAGGCCGGTGGTACGCCACAGCTGGTTTCCGCGGAGGCCGGGACGGTGCAGGCGATGAACCACCTGGACAAGGCCGACACGTTCCCGGTCGACGTCACGCTGGACCGGGCCGAGGCTTCGTCGTACGACGCCTTGGTGCTGCCCGGCGGAGTCGCCAACCCCGACCTGCTGCGCACCCAGCCGCAGGCGGTGGCCTTCGCCAAGTCGTTCTTCGACGCGGGCAAGCCGGTGGCCGTGATCTGCCACGGGCCGTGGACGCTGGTCGAGGCCGACGTGGTCCGCGGGCGCACCATCACCAGCTGGCCGAGCCTGCAGACCGACATCCGCAACGCCGGCGGCCGCTGGGTCGACCAGGAGGTCGCGGTCGACACCACCGGGCCCAACACGCTGGTGTCCAGCCGCAAGCCTGACGACCTCAAGGCGTTCTGCCAGCAGCTCATCGACACGGTGAGCGGCGGCTGACCCCGTACCCGATTGTTCATCTCGCCAGGCCCCGTCTGAACCGGCGGGGCCTGTCGGCGTCCACAGGCCGTTCGGATAGGGTCTGTGCCGTGGTGGGAAGCCCGCCGCACGGTCGGTCGTGCCCCTCGAGGGCCGGTCACCACCTTGGATGAAGCGCAGGGAAGGGACGGCGAAAGTCGTGTTTGAGGGCCGTCGGGTAAAGATCGTCTGCACTATGGGCCCCGCGGTGTCGTCGCCGGAGAAGATGCGGGCGATCATCGATGCGGGCATGGACGTCGCCCGCCTCAACCTGTCGCACGGGGACTACGCCGAGCACGAGGAGCGCTACAACCTCGTACGCGAGCACTCCCTGGCCGCCGGTCGCACCGTGGCCGTCCTGGTCGACCTGCAGGGCCCCAAGATCCGCCTCGGCCGGTTCGCCGAGGGGGCCGTCGTGCTCGAGGTCGGCCACGCGTTCACGATCACCACGGACGACGTCCCGGGTGACGTGCACCGCGCGTCCACCACGCACAAGGGCCTGCCCAACGACGCCAAGCCCGGCGACCGGATCCTGGTCGACGACGGGCGGCTGACCCTCGAGGTCACCTCGGTCACGGCGACCGACGTCAACACCGTGGTGATCCTCGGCGGCCGGGTCAGCAACAACAAGGGTCTCAACCTGCCCAGCGCGACCCTCAGCGT
>JAWWOL010000455.1:0-4232 GCA_033851695.1 Frankiales bacterium | reverse complement strand
GGCATCAAGTGGACGTTCAACCCGATGGTCGACATCGCCCGCGATCCGCGGTGGGGCCGCATCGTCGAGGGAGCCGGCGAGGATCCCTACCTCGGATCCGCCGTCGCGGCCGCGAAGGTCCACGGCTACCAGGGAACGAACATCGCCGCTGCCAGCAAGATGGCGGCCACCGTCAAGCACTTCGGCGCGTACGGCGCGGTGGAGGCGGGCCGGGAGTACAACACCGTGGACATGTCCACCCAGCGCCTGTTCAACGACTACCTTCCCCCGTACAAGGCCGCTGTCGATGCCGGTGCCGCTACCGTCATGACCGCGTTCAACTCGCTCAACGGCGTGCCGGCCAGCGCCGATCCCTACCTGCTCACGACGATCCTGCGCAATGCGTGGGACTTCCAGGGCACGGTGGTCAGTGACTACCAAGCCATCCAGGAGCTGGTCGCCTTCGGTTATGCGACCAACGAGCGGGACGCGGCCTTGCTGGCGCTGACCGCGGGCGTGACCATCGAGATGGGCGTGCAGGTGCCCAGCCTCTTCGACACCTACACCAAGTTCGGGCCTGGTCTGGTGAAGTCGGGCAAGCTGAGCATCGCGCAGGTCAACGCCGATGTTCGGCACGTGCTGCGGCTGAAGTACCTCGCCGGCATGTTCGACCACCCGTACACCGACCCGAGCCGGGTCACCACCGCCGAGCTCACGGCTTCGAACCTCGCTGCGGCGCGGAAGATGGCCTCGGAGTCGATGGTCCTGCTGCGCAACGAGAACCACGCCCTGCCGCTGTCCTCCTCGGCCGCGTCGATCGCCGTTGTGGGGCCGCTCGCGGACAACGCCACGGACCAGCTCGGCTCCAACGTGCCGATCGGGCAGAACGCCGTCGCCGAGGCGCACACGGTGACCGTCCTGCAGGGCATCAAGAACGCGGTGCCGGCAACGACCCCGGTCACCTACGCGCAGGGCTGTGACGCCCTGTGCACCTCGACGACCGGCTTCAGTGCCGCGGTCGCGGCCGCGAATGCCGCAGCGGTCACGGTTCTGGTGGTCGGCGAGCCGGCCTCGTACACCGGCGAGGCCTCCTCGCGCGCGAGCATCGACCTGCCCGGTCAGCAGCAGGCGCTGATCCAGGCGGTGGCCGCCACGGGCAAGCCGTACGTGGTGGTGCTGATGAACGGCCGTCCGCTCACCGTCAACTGGCTGGCCGAGAACGCCCCGGCATTGCTGGAGGCGTGGCAGCCGGGCACCGAGGGCGGCAACGCGGTCGCCGACGTCCTGTTCGGCAACGTGAACCCCAGCGGCAAGCTGCCAGTCACGTTCCCGCGCAGCGTCGGCCAGATCCCGATCTACTACAACCAGCTGGCCACCGGCCGCCCGGCCGACCCGGCCAACAAGTACACGTCGAAATATCTGGACGTGCCGAACAGCCCGCTCTACCCGTTCGGGTACGGGCTCTCGTACACCAACTTCGCGTTCTCGAAGCTGCGCCTCTCCTCGCACAGCATCTCCGCGAAGGGGAGCGTGACGGTGCGGGCGGACATCACCAACACCGGCACGACGGCGGGGACCGACGTCGCGCAGCTCTACGTCCACAACCGGAACGCGACTATCCTGCAGCCGATCCGGCAGCTGGAAGGATTCCACCGGATCAGCGTCGCGCCTGGGCAGACCCGGACCGTGACGTTCAAGCTGAACGCCAAGAACCTCGGCTACTACGACAACAACGGGCAGTTCATCGTTCACCCAGGAGCGTTCGACGTGTGGGTCGGAGACAGCTCGGTCGGTGGACTGCAGGGCAAGTTCTCCCTGCGGTAGGCCTGTCTCGGCAGTGGGAGGCCCCGGACAATCGTCCGGGGCCTCCCCGCGGCCGTTCTGTACGAATTCGGTAAGGCCGCTCAACCGGTCTCGAGCCGGTGCCGAGACCGCAGAGGTGACGAGTGGAGACGACGGGAGCATGGACTGGTCCCTACCGGCCGGGACCGACTTCGCGTCCCGCGGTGCGGTCTTCGTCGTGCTGGTCGTCTGGGTGCTCAGCTTCGTCGGGACCGGGACCACCTTCCGCGAGGCCAGGTCCAGCATGCGCCGTCGCCTTCCCGACCTGCTGGCCGCGGCTCGGGACCAGCGCGTCCTGGTCAGCCGCGGCGGGCTGACGTTCGCCTGGTGGCAGCCGATGACCAGTGGTGCGTGGCTGCTCCAGGAGATCGCCTCGTTCCCCCGTGGGCAGGGCCATGGCAGCCGGCTGTTGGGGACCTTCCTGCACCTGGCGGACGAGGCGCATGCGCCGGTCGCGCTCGTGTGCCCGCGTGGCCGGGTCAACTGGTACCGCCGGCACGGATTCCGGCTCGGGCCCAAGGAGCATGCCGTCAACCGGCTCGGCCTGCTGTGGATGGAGCGGCCGAGGCGGTCTGCGACCAAGCACCGCGGACACCAGGCGACCGCGGCGAAGGCGAGTTGACGGCGAGCCGTCGGACTCAGGCGTCCACGACGATCGGCAGGCTGATCGGGCCCCTTCGGGAGGAGTCCGTGCTGACCTGCTGACCGTACGTGGATCAGCTCCCGGCCTCCCCTCGCCGGCCCGTGTGAGCCTTGATCCGTACAGCCAGCAGTGCGATGTCGTCGCGCGGGTCACCGGCTTGGAATTCGACGACGTCGTGCAACAGCCCGCTGACGAGGGTGGCAGCTCCGCCACGGTGCGCGTCGGCGGAGGAGACCAGGCGGTCGTCGCCGAAGAACTCCGGACCGGTGCGGGCTTCGGTGACTCCATCGGTGTAGAGGAGCACGCAGTCCCCTGGTCGCAGGGCGATGTCGGTCTGGGTGAACACCGGATCGTTCATGGCTCCTACGAGAGAGCCTGCTAGTCCGACAAAGGCCGGCGGCTGCCCCTGTCTCACCAGCAGGGGTAACGGGTGTCCAGCGCAGCTCAAGGTAGCCAGCCAGCCCGCCGGTCCTGAGCGCAGGTGGAGGAGTGCGAGGGTGGCGAACCGGTCACTGTGCCGGAGCAGCACTTCGTTGACGTCGGCCAGCGCCTCCCGCTGGTGGTGTGGCCGCAGAGCTACGACGCGCAGGGTGTGCCGGACCAGCGCGGTGACGACGGCGGCTTCGGCGCCTTTCCCGCACACGTCGCCGATGGCGAAGACCCAGTCTCCGGTGGCGGTCTGGAAGAAGTCGTAGAAGTCGCCACCGACCTCGTTCCCGCTGTGTGCCGGCCGGTAGGCAGCGGAGACCTCCAGGCCCTCGATCACGGGAGGGTCCGGCGGGATCAGCACTGTCTGCAACGTCCGCGCCAACCCGGCTGCCTGGGCCTCGGAGTCCTCAGCGCGGCGCCGGGCCCGGACCAGCTCGCGTTCGTAGGACCGGCGGTCGGTCGCGTCGAACACGGCTGCGCGAACCAGCACCGGGTCCCCCTGGCTGTCGCGTTCCATGACGGCGTTGACCAGCACCGGCAGGCGGGAGCCGTCGCGGCGAACGATCTCCAGTGCGATCGCGGCCGCTTTTCCGGCCCCACGCAGCATCGGGGCATAGTGCGTCTCGTGGTAGATCCGACCACCCGGGCTGAGCAGCTGCGCAAAGGTGCGCCGGCCGACCAGGTCCTCCCGTGTGTAGCCGGTCAAGGTGAGGAAGGTCTGGTTGACCTGGACCATCGTCCCGTCCGGGGTCGTGGACAGGTGTCCACATGGCGCCCGGTCGTAACGCTGCTGGGCGTCGTCATCGAGCCCGGCGACCGGGTGCCCCACCGCATCCTCACCGGTCACAGCGACGGATCCGACGTCCCTGCCAGGAACGACTCGATCGCCGCCACGGTTGCCTCGGGGGCGCTGAGGTTGGGGCAGTGCCCGGTCGCCTCGAGCAGCACATAGGTGCTGTCCGGCAGCGCGTCGCGGACGTACTCCCCGACGACCACCGGCGCGATCGCATCATCGCTGCACTGCAGCACCAAGGTCGGAACGGTCACCGCGCGCAGGTCGGCCCGGTTGTCGGCAAGGAACGTCACCCGGGCGAACTGCCGGGCTACGGCCGGGTCGGTGCGACAGAAGCTCGCGGCCAGCTCCTCGCCGAGCTCGGGTCGATCCGGGTTGCCCATGATCGCGGGAGCCATCGACCCGGACCAACCGAGGTAGTTGCTGTCCAGGGACTCCAGCAGGTCCGCGATATCGGCCTCCGTGAAGCCGCCGACATAGTCACCCTCGTCGACGAACCGGGCCGACGGACTGACCATGACCAGCCGGGAGAACATCCCCGGGGCC
>JAWWOL010000447.1:0-3435 GCA_033851695.1 Frankiales bacterium | reverse complement strand
CAGACCGTCCCGCACGGCGGGCATGATCACGGCGAACGGCATCACGACCACGTAGCCGACACCGCGGGCGGCTGCCCACAGCCGGAACAGCAGGTAGGCCGTGGTGCGCTCGCCGGGGACCGCGACGGTGGCGCCCCTGAGGTCGGTGCGCCCCGCGGTCAGGACGAGTGGCCCGCAGCCCCGGCCCAGAGCGCCGCCTGCGGGCAGCAGCGCGTAGTCCTCGAGCAGCCACGGCAGGGCGCCGTACGAGACCTTGAGCACGTCACGTTCGCCCCGCTGGGCCATGCCGTTGGTGACATCGACGTCGTGGTAGGTCACCTCGACCGGCGGCCCGTCCACCAGCCCGTGCGCCCAGGCGTGGAAAACGAAGGTGTCGTTGGGGCAGGGAGAGTAGGTCAGGCTCAGGGTCACGGGAGCGGCTCCTCGAACAGGGTCTTGGCAGCACGGGACAACGCGTCGAGTGCCCCGGCTATGTCCCACGACTTCCGGTCCCGGCGACCGACCCGGTTGCTGATGGTCCGGATCTCGTACGGGACCACGGGGTAGGCCTGCGCGGTCGACCAGACACCCCAGCCCTCCATCGCCTCGGCGACCGGCGACCAGCGGGCGGCCAGCTCGAGGGCGCGCGCGTCGGTCCCGGTGACGGTGGAGACGGTGAGGACGCGTCCGGTACGGGCCCCGAGCCGGGCGGCGATGGCATCCCACGCACCTCCGGTCGCGATGCCGGTGTCCACCAGGCCCAGCTCGCCGAAGGTCTGGAACCCGTCCGGGCTGTCGGCGCCGAGCTGGCAGGCGAGCACGTCGGTCGCGACGACCACGTCGCCGGTCCCGGCCCTGCCGTCGAAGCCACCGCCGATCCCCATCGAGATCACGGTGTCGTAGCTGCCCAGAGTGAGCGCCGTCGCGGTGGCAGCAGCCGAGGCTGCCATGCCGATGCCGCCCGCGATGACGGCGACGTGCCCGACCGGCGCCGCCGCCACGTGGGACTCGTAAGGGCCGACTGGGGGCGGCTCCGCCTCGAAGGCCCGCGCGACCGCGTCTCGTTCGGCCTCGACGGCGGTGATCACCAGGATCCGGCTCACGTCGGGTCGCCGAGCGGCGGCCCGGTACGCCGGTTGCGGTCGCGTTGCTCGTCGGGCATGTCCATCGCCCTGGCCAGCCGGATGGCCCGGGCGGCGTGCCGTCGGCGCCGGTCGCGCAGCATGACGAAGAAGGTCACCGCGAGCCAGACCGCGGCCAGGGCGAATCCCCAGGTGCCGCCCAGCGGGAGCGAGATGCCGACCGCGCCACCGGCCACCCAGCCCAGCTGGTTGACCGTCTCGGACCGGGCGAACGTCGACGTGCGGATCACCTCGGGGACGTCGCGCTGGATGACCGCGTCGAGGGCGAGCTTGCCGAGGGAGGCGGTGAGGCTGCCGATCAGCGCGATCGCCAGGGCGGTCCACAGACCGAAGAAGATCGCGGTCAGGGCGGAGGCGACGGTGCTGACGACCAGGCACAGGGCGAGCAGCGTCTCGGGCGCGGCGGTGGACAGCCGGCCGCCGACGCCGGTGCCCAGGATGCCGCCGGCGGCCGCCGCGACGACCAATGCGCTCAAGGCGAACCCTTCGCTGAGCGTGCCCAGGTGGTGGGTCCGGATCAGGAACGCGAGGTAGAGCGTGAGGAAGCCGGCCAGCGCCCGCAGGGCAGCCTGGGCCCGCATCGCGTTGACCACGCTCGGCATGACCTTGCCGATGCGCGGCACCATCGCCTTCCAGCCGGCCAGCGTGGTCGGACGGGTCAGCTTGGACAGCCGGATCTCGCCTTCGGCCGAGTCGACGGCCTTGGGCAACCGGTAGGCGAGCACAGCGCCGAACAGGTAGACCACCACGGCCAGCCGCAGCGCCCAGGCACCGCCGAGGAAGTGCGCAACCCCGGCTCCGATCGGGGCGGCGATGGCAGCGGTGACCAGGCCGGACATGGTCAGCCTCGAGTTGGCACTGACCAGGGTGAGGCCCCGGGGCAGCAGTCTCGGCACGGCAGCGCTGCGCGAGACCCCGTACCCCTTGGACATGATCAGGACCCCGAGCGCCGCCGGGTAGAGGGTCAGGGAGCCGTGGTCGAGCGAGTGGCTGCTGACGTAGGCGAACCACGCTCTGGCGACCAGGGTGACAGCCAGCGCGAGCCGGCGGCCGTGGGCGAAGTGGTCGAGGATCGGACCGAGCACCGGCGCCACGACGGCGAACGGCGCGAGGGTGAAGATGAGGTAGAGCGCGACCTTGCTCCTGGCCGCGTGCGGGTCGGGGGTGAGGAACAGCGACCCGGCAAGGGCGACCGTGAACAGCGCGTCACCGGCACTGGCCACCCCGTGCAGCTCCACCAGGTGGCCCAGCCCGGAGTCTCCGGCGCCTTGGGCGTGGATGGCCCGGCGTACGCGCGACCAGCCACTGCGGGTGAGCGACCCGGTGGCGGTCAGGGTCCGCCCGGCCACGTCTGCTGCCCTCGCCATCACCCTCCCGTCCCTGCCCCGCGGCTCGCTGTCGCGATCCCGTCCGCCCCCAGTGTGGTCCGTCGTACTGTCGTTCGGCCAAGTGCGGCGCAAGATGAGGCAGACTGTTGGCGTGACCACCGCCACCCGGCCCGCCGCCCGCCAGTCTGCCGTCCCCGACGCCGTCTGCGTGGCGGCGGTTGATCTTGCGCGCGCCGCGGCCGTCGAGCTCGGCGGCCCGGACGTGGGTGACCACCTCGGCGTGGTGGCCGAGGACGAGCGCGTCGTCACCCACCAGTTCAGCTGCACCAACGCCGGCTACCGCGGCTGGGTCTGGTCGGTCACCGTCGCCCGCGCACCGCGGTCCAAGGTGGTGACGGTCGACGAGGTCGTCCTGCTGCCCAGCGACGACGCGATCCTCTCGCCCGAGTGGCTCCCGTGGGACCAGCGGCTGCGCCCGGGCGACCTCGGCGTCGGCGACCTCATGCCCACCCGGCACGACGATCCGCGGCTGGTGCCCGCCTACGCCGCCGGCGACGACGACAGCGACTTCGGCGGCACCGACGACTCCGGCGGCTCGCTGATGACCGAGGTGGCCCTCGAGCTCGGCCTCGGCCGGCCCCGGGTGCTCTCCCTGTACGGGCGCCTCGAGGCCGCCGACCGCTGGTACACCGGCGACGCCGGACCCGATTCCGCGATGGCCAAGGCGGCGCCGGGGCCCTGCGGCACCTGCGGTTTCTACGTCCCCCTGTCCGGTTCGCTGCGCCTCGCGTTCGGCGTCTGCGCCAACGCGGTGACGCCGGATGACGGCCGCGTCGTCTCCGCCGACCACGGCTGCGGGGCGCACTCCGAGAACGAGGAGACGCCGCCGTTGCTGCCGGAGCCGCCGCCGGTGCTGCTCGACACGGTCGGCTACGACGTCCTCGAGGTCCTGCCGGAGCCCGCCGAGGCCGACCTCCCCGGGATCA
>JAWWOL010000435.1:0-24703 GCA_033851695.1 Frankiales bacterium | reverse complement strand
ACGGGGCCGGGAGCGACACCGCCAGCTTCACCCTCACCGTCGACACCGTGCCGGTGATCACGGTCCCCTCGGACATCACCGTGAACGAGTCCAGCCCAGGCGCGGGCCGTGCGGTCGGCTTCTCGGTCACGGCGACCGGCCTGCCGACTCCGTCGATCGCCTGCCTGGAGGGGTCGACCGCGGTCGCCAGCGGGGACACCTTCACCGCGGGAGCGCACACCGTCGACTGCACGGCCACCAACGGGGCCGGGAGCGACACCGCCAGCTTCACCCTCACCGTCGACACCGTGCCGGTGATCACGGTCCCCTCGGACATCACCGTGAACGAGTCCAGCCCGGGCGCAGGCCGTGCGGTCAGCTTCTCGGTCACGGCGACCGGTCTGCCGACTCCGTCGATCGCCTGCCTGGAGGGGTCGACCGCGGTGGCCAGCGGTGACACCTTCGACGTCGGGTCGCACACCATCTCCTGCACCGCGACCAGCAGCAGCGGCACGGACACGGGGACGTTCCACATCATCGTGCGTTCGGTGCCGGTGATCACCGTGCCGGCCGACTTCTCCGTGGTGGAGAGCCCGGCCGGCTCGGGTCACGCGGCCGTGCCGTTCACGGTGACCGCGACCGGGTTCCCGACGCCGGCCATCACCTGCCTCGAGGGGTCGACGGCCGTGGCGAGCGGTGACACGTTCAGCACCGGCTCGCACACCGTCGACTGCACCGCCACCAACGGGGCAGGCACCGACACCGGATCGTTCGTGCTCACCGTGAAGTCCGGTCCGGTCGTGACCGTGCCGTCGGCGATCACCGTGACCGAGGCCTCTGCCGGCAGCGGTGCCGCGGTGCCGTTCACGGTGACCGCGACGGGAGTCCCCGCCCCGGCCGTGGTCTGCCTCGACGGCTCGACCACCGTCCACAGCGGCGACACGTTCGCCGCCGGCGTCCACACGGTCTCGTGCACGGCGACGAACTCCGTCGGCACGGACACCAAGTCCTTCACGATCACTGTCCGCTCGCTGCCGGTGCTGACGGTGCCGGCGAGCTTCACGGCGGTCGAGAGCCCGGTCGGATCGGGTACGGCCTCCGTGCCGTTCACGGTGACTGCGACCGGCACCCCGGCCCCGGTCATCGTCTGCAAGATCGGCAGCACCACGGTGGCGTCGCCGGTGACGCTGGCCATCGGCGCGCACCAGATCGACTGCGTGGCAACCAATGCCGTCGGGCCGGACAGCAAGTCCTTCACGGTCACGGTGGCTCCCGGCAACCATGCCCCGGTGGCGCACGCGGGGGGCCCGTACTCCGTGGTGGAGGGACAGTCCCTCACCCTGAGTGCAGCCGCGTCGACCGACGCTGACGGGGACGCGCTGAGCTACAGCTGGGACGTCAACGGTGACGGTGTGTTCGGTGACGCCGTCGGTGTCGCGCCCACACTGACCTGGGCGGAGCTCAGCGCGCTGGGCATCGCCGACGGGCCGGCCACGTTCGCCGCGAAGGTGCGGGTCGACGACAGCAAGGCTGCCCCGGTCACCTCCGCGGCGGCGACCGTCACCGTCGTCAACGCGGCACCGGCCGGCTCCATCGCCGGTGAGGCGCGGTGGGCCAGCGGCCGGACCGTCACTCTCACCTTCGCGGGCACCGATCCCTCCGCCGCCGACCAGGCGGCCGGTTTCGGCTACTTCATCACCTGGGGCGACGGCTCGAGCTCCGGCCCGGTCCACGCGGGCTCGAGCCTGGCCAAGACGCACACCTACCCGGCGGTGGGCGGCTACACGGTCACGCTGACGGTCACCGACAAGGACGGCGCTGTCAGCGCCGTGGTCTCCAAGACGCTGACCGTCTCCACCGTGATCGCCGACGTCTGCGGCAGCGGCAAGACGCTGCTGATCGGCGGGACCCCTGGTGACGACGTGATCACCATCAAGGCCGGCTCGACTTCGAACACCATCGACGTGGTGGTCAACGGTGTCACCGAACCGGTGGCCGTCGGGTTCACCCGGGTGGTCGTCAACGCCGGCGCCGGCAATGACAAGGTGACCTTCACCGGCGGTCCGAGCGTCAAGCGCATCCTCTACGGCGGCTCGGGCAACGACACGCTGGTCTCCGGCAACGGGCCGGCGGTCCTCGTCGGCGGTGACGGCAAGGATCTGCTGACGGGCGGCTCCAAGCGCGACGTGCTGATCGGCGGCGCGGGCGCCGACGTCGAGCACGGTGCCGCCGGCGATGACATCCTCATCGACGGAGCGACCGCCTTCGACGCCTTCACCACGACCAGCGAGAAGGCGTTGTGCGGGATCCAGGCCGAGTGGCTGCGTACGGGCGTCAGCTTTGCCGGCCGGGTGGCCCACCTGCTCGGGCAGGGTCACGGCAGCCTGTCCAGCACCCACTTCATCCTGTCCGGGCCGCACCGCAACGTGTTCAGCGGCGGCGACAAGGACCAGCTCGACGGTGGGAGCGGCCTGAACTGGTACCTGTGCAACATCAAGGGCAAGGGCGTCCGCGACGTACTGCTGCACCGGACCGTCCATGACCGGGTGACCGACCTGTAGTCCAGGGGAGCCCGGTCCCGGCCGCCACCGGCGCTCCCCTGCTGCGCCGGTGACAGCCCGGAGCCCCGCACTATGTGCGTTTAACTCCGCGAGCGCAGATTAGCTCCTGGCCGCTTCCCGGCGCAACCTGCCATGCCGGTGCGGGCGCGACAGCTCGCGACACGCAGGCGGGGACTGTCGCCAGACGCCGCGCGGGGATACCGTGTCACGATGCGGCGCAAGGGTGGCACCGGTCTCGTGCTCAATGAGTTGCGGGTCCTTGCGGCCTCGCTGCGGCTGGCTGTCGAGGGGTCCAGCGAGCTGTACGGCTACGAGCTGTTCGCCACGCTGTCCGCCTGGGAGGGGCAGATGCCGATGAACCACGGCACCCTCTACCGCTGCCTGCGCGCGCTCGAGGCCCGCGGTCTGTTCGAGACGCACGTCCGGCCGAGCGCTGATGGGCCCGACCGGGTCTGCTACACCCTGACCTCCTCCGGGGTGGTGGCCGCCAGGCGTGCCACTGTGTCGCTCGCCGCGACCGACAGCGCCCCCAGCTGGATCGACCTCGGGAACGCACTGCCGGGCGCCATCCCCGGCCGGGCCGACGCATGACCCGATTGACACGGTTGTCCGGCTGGCGACAGGCTCCGGACGACAGGCTCCGTCAGGAGGCCTTCCTCCGCGACATCACCCGGCAGTGGCAGCCCGCGACCCCCGAGGAGCACCGGCTGGCCGTACGCGCCGGGCTGGTCCACCTGTTCTCCCGGCTGTTCGACGGGCCTCCCTCGTTGGCGCCGGCCGCCGCCGCAGGTTTCCTGGCGGCGCTCGGGACCGCGCTCCTGCCGGCCGCTGCCACGCCGAGCAATCCGGAGTACACCCTCGGTCCGCCCGGCTGGGCCTACCTGTTGATCACCCTGGGCCTGATCGGACTGTCGCTCGAGACTGCTCGGTCGCCGCGGCGGATCCGGCCGGGCCGCTACACGCTGGTCGTGGCGCTGCCGCTGGGGCTGGGCGCCGGGTCCGTCGCGCTGATGCTGCACGTGGCGACCGCGGCCGACGAGGCCCTGCGGATCGGGCTACCGGCCCTGGGCATCGGCGTCGTCGTCGTCGCGGCTGCGGCTGCCGGGCGGAAGGCAGCCGCCCAGCGGCTCGCGATGAAGCTGACCGCCCTCGGCTGCGCGCTGACCGGGGTCGGCCAGCTGGACTGGGCCTGGATCTATGCCGGCAGCGGCTACGGCCTGCTCGCGGTGGCCTGCGCCTGTTCCGCCTGCGGCGCGATGCTCACCGGGCTCGGATTCGGCCGGGCCCAGGTCGGGCCGGCCCAGCCGCCGATGCCGGCAGGAGCCTGAGCGCCGGGGCCCTCAGTCCTCGAAACCCAGCGAGAACGCCGCTTCGAGATCGTGGCGGGAGTAGGCCTGGAAGGCCACGTGGCTGTCCGTGCCGGTGACCCCGTCCACCTTGGACAGCTTGTCGGCGATCACGCCGGCCAGGTCGTCGTGGCGGTGCACCCGGACCAGCACGATCAGGTCGATGTCGCCGGTCACGCTGTAGACCTCGCTCACCCCATCGAGCAGCGAGATCGCCTCGGCCACCTCGGGGATCCGGTGCGGCTGGCAGTGGACCATGACGATGGCGGTGATCACGGTGGCTCCTCGGCCTGGCCTCGGCGGGTGCGGGGTCCGAGCGTAACCCGTGATCGTCAGGCGGAGACAGGCGCGCGTAGCGGCGAGCGGGTGGGCTGGTGGACCGGGCGCAGGCCGCGCCGGTCGGCGAACGGGTCCGCTGCGTCACGGCCGGCCGGCGCGGCGGCGAGGAGGGCGACCGCGCCGCCCGCGCCGTGCGCCGGGCTGGCCCAGGTGCCGTCGAGCTCGACCAGCCGGGTGCCGGGGGTCTCGAGCCAGCGCAGCACGCACTCCATCTCCTCGGCGGTCGCGCACGGCGTCGGGCCAGGACCGGGGCGCACCGTCTCGGCCGTGGCGATCAGGGCATCGACGTAGGGCCGAGGCGCGGCTCCACGGGGAACCACGCCCGCCGCGACGAGTCGGCCATGGCGCACGACGTGGATCAGCCAGCCCTTGTCCGCGCTCGGCTGGGCTGCCACGAGCTCGCGGCAGCCAGCCAGCATGGACAGGCGCTGCATCCGGGCGCTGGCCCGGACGAAGGCGGCCAGCCGGTCGCGGTGGACCGCCGCGTCCTCGTAGCGCTCGTGGTCGGCGAGCGCCGCCATCCGCCGCTCGAAGCCGGCCACGACCTCGCGGGGGGAAACGGTGATCGCGACCCGGACGGCTTCGACGTGGACGGCGTAGTCCGCGACACTCTCGGTGCCGTCGCAGGGCGCCCCGCACCGGCCCATCTCGGAGAGGACGCAGGCGGTGCTGGGCTTGCGCGGGGAGAGCCGAGAGGTGCACTGGCGTACGGGGAAGGAGTCGTGCAGCGCCGTCAGGGCCCGCTCGGCCGCGCCCCTCGACCCGAACGGCCCGAGGTAGGTCGCCCCGTCGTCGCGGACCTCGCGCACCGTCGACAGCCGCGGGAACGGCTCGTCGGTCACCTTGAGCCAGACCGCTCGTTCGGGGAAGCGTGACCGGCGGTTGTAGCGCGGCTTGTGCTCGGCGATCAGCCGCAGCTCGCGCACCTCTGCCTCGAGGCCGGTCGCACACCGGATGTGGTCGACCCGCTCGGCCAAGCCCACCATCTCGGACATCCGGGTCCGGTTCTCGCTGGCCACGAAGTAGTTGCGGACGCGGGTGCGCAGGTCCTTGGACTTGCCGACGTAGAGCACCGTCCCGCGGTCGTCGCGAAACAGGTAGACACCCGGCGCGTGCGGCAGCCCCTCGGCAAGGTGCCGCTTGCGCCGCTGGGCCACGCTGACCTGGGAGGAGTAGGTCCGCAGCTCGTCCAGGGACTGCACCCCTTGGTTGCCGAGCCGGTCGAGCAGCCCGTGCAGCACGTCGACGGTGGCCTCGGCGTCGGCGAGCGCTCGGTGCGACGGCGTCACACGGGTGCGGAAAAGCCTTGCCAGCGTGGACAACTTGCAGTTGGGAGCCTCGTCGCGGGTGAGGACGCGGCGGGCCAGCTTGGCGGTGTCCACCGAGTCGAAGTCGGGCCACCCGCGCCCGGTCGTGGTGCAGGCGGCCTTGAGGAAGCCGAGGTCGAACGGCGCGTTGTGCGCCACCAGCACCGTGTCCCGGGCGAAGTCGAGGAACGCCGCCAGCGCGGCGTCGATCCGGGGTGCCTCGGCCACCATGCGCTGGGTGATGCCGGTGAGCACGGCGATGAACGGGGGGATCAGCTGGTCGGGGTTGACCAGGGTCTGAAACGTCCCGAGCACCTCACCGCCACGGACCTTGACCGCACCGATCTCGGTGATGGCGCAGGCGGCCGGGGAGCCTCCGGTGGTCTCGAGGTCGACCACGACGAAGGTGACCTCGCGCAGGGGGACGCCCAGCTCGTCGAAGGTCGGCTGGTACTGCGCCGGGAAGCCGGTCGCGCTCAGCTCAGGAAGTCGTGCCACGGGTCGGACGTTAGGGCTGGGCCCCGACAAAACCGGGATGCCACGCTGGCGGCCCGGCTGAATGGGCGGCATTTCCCAGGGATGGGGATCACAATGCGGGCAGGGCGAGCAGGCGAGGGAGGCGGGTCGTGAGCAGTCAGGAGGCGCAGGAGCCGCCGGTCGTCGTGCACCTGCACGAGGCCGTACGGGCGCGCGCGCTCGCGCTCGCCGCCGATGCCCTGGGCGCGATGGCAGCATCCGCCGCCGACCAGGTTCCGCTGTCACTGCGGCCGTTTGCGCGGTTCACCCCGGTACGAAGGGCGCGCCTCGCCGCCGTGCCGCTCGCCACGGCGCTCGAGGTCGACCCACTGTTCCGGCAGCGGGTGGGCGAGCGGGTCCGCCTGGCGCTGCCCGACCTCGCGACGGCGGTCGAGGACGGGTCGCCGTTGCCGGCGGCGCCGCCCGCCGATGTCGCGGCGCTGGCCTACCTGCTGCGGCCCGCAGCCTGGGAGGACACCGTCCTACGGGCTCAGGAGCTGCTCGTCGAGGAGGCACGATCCGCCGGTGAGCGCGAGCGGCAGCTGGCCTCCTCCCGGCAGACCGGGACCGTACGTGAGGATGCTGTTGCGCGGGCAGAGCTGAGCCGGCTCCGGGCCGAGCTGCTGGTGCTCCGCCGCGAGCACGACGAGCTGCGCCGGAGGCTGGGGGATGCACGCGAGCGGGCT
This sequence comes from Frankiales bacterium, assembly GCA_033851695.1. Classification (GTDB taxonomy): domain Bacteria; phylum Actinomycetota; class Actinomycetes; order JAWWOL01; family JAWWOL01; genus JAWWOL01. Next base: position 17,969 of record JAWWOL010000435.1, on the reverse strand, counting down.
CGCACGGCGGAGAAGACACTCGAGTCCCTGAATGCTGACGCCGCCCGTGACCGGTCCGCTGGTGAGACGGCCGCGGCCGCGGCCCAGGCCGCTGAGGCGGAGAACCGTCGGCTGCGGGGCAAGCTCGCCGCCGCCGAGCAGGCCCTGACCGCCGCGCGCACTGCCGCCCGCGAGGGTAAGGGCTCGGACGACGCCCGGGTCTGGTTGCTGCTCGACACCCTGGTCAACGCCGCGAGCGGGCTGCGCCGTGAGCTGGCCGTGTCCCCGCCGACCCAGCGGCCCGCCGATCTCGTACACCCTGTCGGCGTTCAGGACGACGGCTTCGGTGGCGTCGGCTTGCGGGGTCTCGACCGGGACGACCCGGCGCTGCTCGACCAGCTGCTCGGTGTCCCGGGCCTGCACCTCCTGGTCGATGGCTACAACGTGACCAAGGCCGGCTACGGGACGCTGTCGCTCGAGGCGCAGCGAAATCGCTTGCTGGCAGGGCTTTCCGGGCTTGCGGCGCAGACCGGCGCAGAGCTGACGGTGGTCTTCGACGGCGCCGTCCGCGAGGCGCCGGTGGCCACCGCCGCGCCTCGAGGGGTCCGGCTGCTGTTCTCGGCTCCGGGTCAGATTGCCGACGACCTCATCCGGGAGCTGGTCAGGGCTGAGCCGCCCGGTCGGCCCGTCGTCGTGGTCTCGTCGGACCGCGAGGTGGCCGACACCGTACGGGCGATGGGCGCCCGCGCGGTCGGGTCCGCGGCCCTGCTGCGCCGTCTCGCCCGAGGTTAGCCCACAGGATTCGCTCAGGTTGTCGGCGACTCGACCGATAACCGGCCCATGACGATGCCCCGGCCGCAGAGAAGGCGGCAGTCTCTGCGTACGAAGATCGCTGTAGGCGTACTCGCGGCGGGGGTGCTGCCGTTCGCCATCGGCGTCGGGCTGACGATCCGACAGGCGCAGAGCGACATCAGCAAGCAGGCCAAGGCCACTGCTGACGAGCGGGCCACCTCCGCCTCCGTACAGCTGGCCGGGGTGTTCCACGAGCAGCACTTCCGGCTGCTGCTGGCCGCTGACAACGAGGTGTTCGACCGCTGGTATGCCGAGCCGGCGTCTCGTCCCACCATGCGCACCACCGTCGACGCGGCGCTCGTCCGGGTCTTCGAGCTGGACTCCGCGCTCACCGACGAGGCGTGCTTCATCGACGCCACCGGTCCCGAGCAGGCCCGCATGGTCGAGGGCGTCTCGGCCCCGGTCGCGACCCTGTCCCCCAACGAGAGCGCCAACCCGTTCTTCAAGCCGACCTTCGCCCTCAGCGCCGGTGCGGTCTACCAGGGCAGCCCGTACATCTCGCCGGACTCCCACCGCTGGGTGTTCCCGAACGCCACCCCGATCTTCCGTAACGGCAAGGCGGTTGCGCTGCTGCACTTCGAGACCAGCATCGAGGGCATGCGCCAGCTGCTGGCCAAGTCCCTCGGCAGCGGCATGAGGGGCCGGATCATCGACACCTCGCGCAACCTGGTCATCGCCGACACCGGCAGCAAGGTGCCGATCGCCGGGCAGGCCTTCGCCGCGTACACGGCTCTGCACCTGAGCAATGCCCAGACGTCCGTCCGTCCGGTCGAGGCTGTCGAGGGCGACCTCAACCACTGGTCGGTCGAGGTCTCCGTCGTGCCCCAGGGGCCGGGCGCCTGGCGCGACCTGCCCTGGCTGCTGGGCCTGGTCGCCGTCACCATCCTCGTCCTGTCCATCGCCGCTGTCCGCTTCTCGTCGTCGATCGCCCGGCGGCTCCGCCGGGTCGGCGTCGCGCTCGAGGCGGCGGGGGAGGGCGACCTCACGACCGAGATCCCGCCCGACGGCGAGGACGAGATCGGCGCGATGGCCAAGGGTGCTTCAGGTGCCCTGCTGCGGATGCGAACGACCTTGGCCGTGATGAGTGAGCACGCGGACTCGCTGCAGGGCGCCGCTGAGGAGCTCACCACCGCGAGCGAGCAGACCCACGCGCAGGCCGCCGGGAGCGCTTCTCTGGCCGGTGAGGTCTCGGTTGCCGGCCGGCAGATCGGCACCAGCGTGGCGGTGGCTGCCACTGGCGTGGCGCAGATGGCTGACAGCATGCGCGAGATCGCTGTCACCACAGCGGATGCCGCGACCGTCTGCGCCTCGGCGGCAGAGCTGGCCGGCACCATGTCCGTGTCCATGGAGCAGCTCCAGCACTCTTCCCTCGGCGTCGCCGAGATCGTCGAGATGATCGGTACGATCGCGGAGCAGACCAACCTGCTTGCCCTGAATGCCACGATCGAGGCCGCACGCGCAGGTGACGCCGGTCGTGGGTTCGCGGTCGTCGCGGCAGAGGTCAAGGACCTGAGCCGGCAGACGGGGGAGGCCACGCGCAGGGCAGCGGAGCTCCTCGCGGCCATCGAGAGCGGGACGACGGCGGCAGTGGATGTCGCAGGAGAAATCGGCACCGTGCTCGACGAGATCTCCCGGCACCAGCAGACGATCAGCGCGGCGGTCGAGGAGAACACCGTCGTCGGCGCCGAGGTGGCCAGGGGAGTCACCCAGGCAGCCGCGGGTTCCGGCCAGATCGCGCTGTCCATCGGCACGGTGGCGACGGCGGCGCAGGAGACCACAGCCGTGGCCGTCACGACGAGGGAGTCCGCCGAGCGGCTCTCCGCGATGTCGGAGACCTTGCGGGCCCTGGTCGGCGAGTTCCGGATCTGACCTCGGCACCGCCCGGCGAAAAACTGTCGGTGGCCCCTCCTAGCGTCCCTCCCGACGACAGGTGCTGCGCCCGCAGTGCTGCTGCTGCCGGCCGCCAAGGCCGACGAGGAGGTCCCGATGCTGATCGACTGCGACAGCTGCCAGGTCCGCGGTGACGCGTGCTCCGGTTGCGTGATGACCGTGCTGCTCGGCGCCCCGCCAGGGGTGATGGAGATCGACGACACCGAGCGTCGCGCGCTCGACGCGCTGGCCGGCGGTGGCCTGGTTCCGCCGCTGAGACTGGTCCTGCGTGAGGCCGAAGCCGGCTGAGTGCTCGCCGCGGCGGTGGCCCCGCCCCCTACCATGGGGGAGTGGAGGCCGACGGCGATGAGCGAGAGCCAGATCCGCCGCCGGAGGTCGTTCCCGCCGTGCATCCCGGGCCGGGCCGGCACGTCCGGCGGTCCAGGACCGGTCCCGCGTGGCGTGGCGTCCTCGCCGTCGGCGTGGTCGTCGCCCTGCTCGGCGTCGTCGCTCTGCAGCTGACCGGTCGCGAACGGCACGCCGGCGCCCACGTGGTGGCCACCCCCTCGCGCTCAGCGGCCGCCGCCGTTCCCAGGGCCTATGCCCGGCCGACGCTTGCCGCGACCTCACCCGCCGGCTCGGCCGCACCACCCAGCAGCTCGGCGTCCCCGGCCGCCACGGTCGACGCCGCGCTGGTCGCCGAGCGGTCAGCCGCGATCAAGGCCGTGCTGGCCAAGCACGCGGCCGCACTGCTGCACCGCGACCTGGCCGCGTGGACCGCCACGCTCGACCCCGCCAACCCGACCTACCGCAAGGCCCAGGTCGCGGTGTTCGCCAACACCGCTGACGTGCCGTTCGCCTCCTACTTCTACGACGTCGCCGACTCCGACGTGGCCGACGCCTCCGTGCCGCGGCCAGGGCAGCTGCTCGTGCCGGTCACCCTGCGCTACGCGCTGCGTGGGTTCGACCCCCAGCCGACCGCCCTGCGGGAGTACCTCACCTTCGTCACGGCCGACAGCGGCTGGCGGCTGGCCGGTGACACCGACGGTGCAGCGCAGGGGCTCGTCAGTGCGCGCGACCTGTGGGACTTCGGCCCGGTCGTGGCGGTAAAGGGGAAGCGAAGTCTCGTCCTCGCGCATCCCGGCGCCGTGGACCTCGCGCACACGCTGACCACGGTGGCTGACGCCGCGGTGCCGCGGGTGACGGCGTTCTGGGGCGCCGGCTGGGCGCGGCGCGTCGTCATCCTGGTGCCCGGCAGCCAGGACGAGCTGCGCCAGATCGTCGGCACCAAGCAGGACCTCTCCCAGATCGCCGCCCTGGCCACCGCCGAGATCGGCAGCGCGCCGGGCTCGGCGGGCGCCGTCGGCGACCGGATTGCCATCAACCCGACGACCTTCGGCACCCTCGGGTCTCTCGGGCGCCGGGTGGTGATGACGCACGAGGTCACCCACGTCGCCAGCCGGGCGGTCACCGGGGCCGACTCGCCGACCTGGCTGGTCGAGGGGCTCGCCGACTACGTCGGGTTCAAGGGCACGAGCACGTCGCTCCGGTTCGACGCGTCCGAGCTCGCCCGCCAGGTGGACGCCGGCCACGTGCCGACGGCGCTGCCCTCGTCCAGCGACTTCGCGCACGCCGGGGCGACGCTCTCCCTCGACTACGAGGAAGCCTGGATGGCCTGCAAGTTCATCGTCAGCCGGACGAGCGAGGCCACGCTGATCCGGTTCTACCAGCAGGTCGGCACCGCCAAGGGTTCGCCGGCTGTCGCCCTCAAGGCCGCGTTCGCGCAGGTGCTGCATACCGACCAGGCCACGTTCACGGCGTCGTGGCGCTCGTACGTGAAAGCGAGTCTCAGGTGAGTGTGGGAGCGTCACCGAGGTGACGGCCCCCCGCATGACCGCGCTCGGCGCGATGATCGTCCTCTTTGCCGCCTTCGTCGTCGTCGTCGTGGTCACCACGCCGTGGTCGCCGCTGCCAGGACCCGTACCCGGCGGCAGGGTCGTCCCGTCGATCGCCACCGACTTCACCAGCGCGGAGCTGCATCGCCTGAACAGCTATCGCTCCCAGGTGCACCCGCCGGCCTACCTCGCATTCGGCATCTCGGTGCTGGTGCCGTTGCTGATCGGGCTGACCCCGTGGGGGACCCGGCTGGTGACGGCGGTCGCCCGGCCGCTGGGCGGCGGCTGGGGCTGGCGGGTCGTCGGTGGCGGGTTCGTGCTGCTCGTGCTGGTCAGGTTGCTCACGCTGCCCTTCGACGCCTGGGGCGAGGTCGTCCAACGCCGCTACGGCATCTCCACCCAGGGCTGGAGCTCCTGGACGGTCGACCAGCTGCGCGGGCTCGGACTGACGCTCGCGGTCGGGCTGCCGGTGCTGGCGCTCGGCTACGCCCTGATCCACTGGCTGCCGCGCTGGTGGTGGGCAGCGGCCGCCGGACTGGTGGCAGCCCTCATCGTCGGCATCTCTTTCGCCTACCCGGTGCTGATCGAGCCGCTGTCCAACAAGTTCGTCTCGCTGCAGGAGGAGCCGCTGCGGGCCCAGCTGCTGCAGCTCGCGGCCGAGGACCACGTCAAGGTCTCCGACATCCTGGTGGCCGACGCGTCGCGACGTACGACGGCCGAGAATGCCTACGTGTCAGGCTTTGGCGCGACCAAGCGCATCGTCATCTACGACACGTTGCTGCGGCCGAACGTCCCGCGCGCGCAGGTCCGGCTGATCGTGGCCCACGAGCTCGGCCATGCCAAGAACAACGACGTGCTGCACGGCACCCTCGAGGGTGCGCTGGGCTCAGCGGGAGCGGTCTGCCTGCTCTACCTGCTGATGAGCTGGCCGCCGCTCCTGCGCCGGGTGCGGCTCGACACCATTGCCGACGGTCGATCGGTGGCCCTCGCGTTCGCCCTGGTCACGCTGCTGACGTTCCTCGGCACCCCCGTGGAGAACCTCATCAGCCGGCGGATCGAGGCCAGGGCCGACGTGCACTCCCTGGACCTCACCCGCGACCCGGCCGACTTCGTCCGTACCCAGGTCCTCCTGACCCTCAGCAACGTCAGCGGTCTGCAGGGAAACCCCTTGCAGTACGGGCTTTTCGCCAACCACCCGTCGACCCCGGAGCGGATCGCCCTCGCCCGCGACTGGGCCAAGCAGCACGGCGTCCCCGTGCCTCCGCCGCAGGCGGACGTCCTGCGATGAGGCGGACCCTGGTGGTCACCAACGACTTCCCACCCCGGTCCGGTGGCATCCAGCAGTTCGTCCACCAGATCGTCGGCCGGCTGCCGGCCGAGGAGGTGGTGGTGCTCAGCTCCCGGCACGAGGGGGACGCGGCGTTCGATGCGACACTGCCCTACCGGGTGGTGCGCCACCCGCACTATCCGATGATGCCGACGCCGGCCGTGGCCGGGCTCGCCGCCGAGCTGCTCCGCGAGGAGAAGTGCGAGGCGGTCTGGTTCGGCGCCGCCGCGCCGCTGGCGCTGATGACCCCCGCCCTTCGCCGGGCCGGGGCCGTACGCGCCGTCGCCAGCACGCACGGCCACGAGATGGCCTGGGCCAAGCTGCCCGGGGCGGCCTCCTCGCTGCGCCGGATCAGCGCGCGGGTCGACGTGCTGACCTATCTCACGGAGTACAGCCACGCCGCCATCGGCAAGGTCTCGGCGCCGGGAGCCCGCCTCGAGCAGCTCTCGCCTGGGGTCGACCCGATGGTCTTCAGCCCTGACGTCTCCGGGCTCGCCGTCCGCGAGCGCTACGGCCTGCTCGGCCGTCCGGTGGTCGTGTGCGTCTCGCGACTGGTCAAGCGCAAGGGGCAGGACACCCTCATCGCGATCTGGCCCCAGGTGCTCGAACAGGTTCCGGACGCGGCCCTGCTGATCGTCTCGGGCGGCCCCTACGCCGACCGGCTGGCGTCGATGGTCCGGTCGCTCGGTCTCGGTTCCAGCGTGCGCCTGACCGGCGAGGTCGACTGGTCCGAGCTGCCCCAGCACTACGCCGCCGGCGACCTGTTCGCCATGCCCTGCCGCACCCGCAGGGCAGGCCTCGACGTCGAGGGTCTCGGGATCGTCTTCCTGGAGGCGTCGGCGAGCGGGCTGCCGGTGATCGCGGGCCGCTCGGGTGGGGCGCCGGACGCGGTGCTGGAGGGCCGTACCGGCTATGTCGTCGACCCCCGCGACGGGCGGGAGATCGCCGCGCGGATCGTCGAGCTGCTGCTCGACCCGGTCTCAGCCCGGACGATGGGCGTGCTCGGCCGGGCGTGGGCGGAGCGGGAGTGGGGCTGGGAGGCGATGGCCGACCGGCTGAGCCGGTGGCTGTCCGAGTAGCCCGGTTCGACCAGCCCGGGCCGACCGGCGGGCAGCCCGCGCAGGCCGCGTCCCCCCTCGAGACGCGGTCCTGGCGCGGCTGCCGCCCCCATCCGACACCACTGCAACGAGCCACCCGCGAGAGGGTGACGGCCTGGTCCTGAAGTCTGTCCGGTGGCCGGTCCCCGCGACAGGCGTAAAGGAGGGACGGGAGGTTGCCGAAGACGGATTCGTGACTGCTGTCCGCTGCCCGAAGTGCGCCGCTCACGTTGCCGTGGGCGCCGACTGGTGCGGCCAGTGCTACACGAGCATGGTCAAGGCACCGGTCAAGCCGCCCCGCCCGCCGCTGGGCGCCGACACGGCGTTGACGGTCGTCAACGAATCGGCGCCGGGCGCGGTCGCGCTGATGGTCGACCTCCCGCCGCCCCCGCCTGCGCCGCCCGGCAGCATCCCGCCGCCCCCGGCCGCCCCGCCCGCACCGGGCACGGAGAACCTGCGGGTGGGCAAGTCGCCGTGGCCTTGCGTGCGCTGCGAAACGCTCAACGACTACGAGCAGAACGCCTGCAAAGCCTGCGGCCGGGGTTTTCTTGAAGCGCTGGCGGAGCCGGTGTCCGAGCTGCCGCTGGTCGGGGCCATCGACACCAGCACCGGCGTCGGCAAGCTCAAGGTCGGGCTGATCGCCTTCGTACCCCTCGTCGTCTTGATCCTGGTCGCGTTCACGATCGCCGGACTCGTCCTGGACTAGCAGGGACCACGGCCAGCCGGCGTCTCGTAGGCTCGGTCCATGCGGGTCAACGTCGTCTCCGATGTGCATGGCCGGGTCGATGCCCTGCGTCACGCGGCTGACGGCGCCGACGCGCTGGTCTGCCTCGGCGACCTGATCCTCTACGTCGACTACGACGACCACCGCAACGGCATCTTCGCCGACCTGTTCGGCGTGGAGGCGACCGCCCGGCTGGTCGAGCTGCGGACCCAGCAGCGGTTCGACGAGGCCCGCGCGTTCAGCGAGTCGCTGCTCCGAGGCACGCCGGAGGAGCGCCGGGCCATGTTTACCGGCGCGGTCCGACGCCAGTACGCGACCACGTTCGCGGCGATGCCGACGCCGGCCTACCTCACGTACGGCAACGTCGACCTCCCGGCGCTCTACCCGGAGTTCGCCCGCGACGGCGTGCGGGTGCTCGACGGCGAGACGGTCGACATCGGCGGGCGGGTCTTCGGCTTCGTCGGGGGAGGACTGCGGACGCCCTACCGGACCCCGTACGAGATCAGCGACGAGGACTTCGCCGCCAAGGTGGCAGCAGTCGGGGCCGTCGACGTGCTGTGCTGCCACATCCCGCCGGCCGTGCCCGAGCTGCTCTACGACGTCCGTGCCCGCCGGTTCGAGCGCGGTAGCGTTGCCGTCCTGGATGCCATCCGCGACACCCAGCCGGAGCTGGTGCTCTTCGGCCACGTGCACAACCCGTTGGTACGCCGGCGGCGCATCGGCCGGAGCGAGTGTGTGAATGTCGGACATTTCCGGAGCACGGGCGCGCCGTTCATGATCCAATACTGAGTGGTGACGGGGGTCGTGGGCCTGGAGCGGGGTGCAGATGCCGGACCAGTCCTCCCACTCCGTGATCGTTGCTGCCCAGCCTGCGGAGATCCTCGCGGTCATCGGTGACTTCGCGCGCTATCCCGAGTGGGCCGACGCCGTGACGACCTGCGAGGTGATCAGCCGGCACACCGACGGGTCGGCGGATCAGGTCCACTTCGTGGTCGACGCCGGCATCGTCCAGGACGACTTCGTGCTGGCCTACACCTGGCACGAGAGCGGGCTGCGGGTGGACTGGGAGCTGGTCCGAGGCCGGCTGCAGCGCGTCCACACCGGCAGCTATGCCCTGGAGCCGCAGGGACGCCAGACGAAGGTGACCTACGCACTCACGCTGCAGCTGACCGCGCCGATGCTCGCCCTGTTCAAGCGACGCACCGAGCTGACGGTCATCGACTTCGCGCTCAGGGCCCTCAAGAATCGGGCCGAGGGCGGTCAGTGACCCCGACCGGTACGGTCGCCAGGCCCGGCGGAGTTGTCGGCGATTTCGAACGGTGAACTTTGTCCGGCAGTATGGGTGCACGTCAGGGCCGCTGTGGCCCAGCTGGTCCGCCCGGGCCACAGGGCAGCTGAGGACATGAGGAGAGTGCAGTGGGTCTGACCATCGGGGTCGATGTCGGCGGGACCAAGGTCCTCGCCGGGGTGGTGGACGAGAAGGGCGCCATCCTCGCCAAGTCCCGGCGACCCACGCCGAGCAACAGCCCCACCGAGACCGCCGACGCGATCGCTGCCGCCGTCGCCGAGTTCCGCCTGCAGTACGCGGTCGAGGCGGTCGGTATCGGGGCGGCCGGCTGGATCGACGAGACCCGCTCGCGGGTCCGGTTCGCGCCCAACCTCGCCTGGCGCGACGAGCCGCTGCGCGACATCGTCGAGGCCCGCATCGGGCTGCCCGTGGTCGTGGAGAACGACGCCAACGCGGCGGCCTGGGGGGAGTACCGCTTCGGCGCCGGACGGGGCCACTCGCACCTGATCCTGATCACCGTCGGCACCGGCATCGGCTGCGGCATCATCCTCGACGGTCGCCTCTACCGCGGGCGCTACGGCGTGGGTGGCGAACCGGGGCACGTCCGGGTGGTGCCGGACGGACGGCGGTGCGGCTGCGGCAACCGTGGCTGCTGGGAGCAGTACTGCAGCGGCCGCGCCCTCGAGCGGGAGGCCCGCGAGATCGTCGCGGCGTCCCCGGCGACCGGGGCGGCTCTGCTCGAGCGTGCCGCCGGCGACATCCAGGCCATCACCGGACCCGTCGTGACAGCGGCTGCCCTCGACGGTGACCCGACCGCCCTGGAGTGCTTCGACGTGGTCGGCGCCTGGCTCGGCCAGGGCGTCGCCGACCTCGCGGCGACCCTCGACCCCGGCTGCTTCGTGATCGGCGGCGGCGTCTCGGCGGCCGGCGAGCTGCTGGTCGGGCCGGCCCGCAGGGCGTACGAGGCGACGCTGACCGGGCGAGGCCACCGGCCCTTCGCCGAGCTGGTGGTGGCCGAGCTCAGCGAGCAGGCCGGGCTGGTCGGCGCGGCGGACCTGGCGCGGTACCGCGACTGATGGCCGCAGCGCTGCGCGTGCTCTCCTACAACGTCCGCTCGATGCGTGACGACCACGAGGCGCTGGCGGCGGTCATCCGGCAGGCCGAGCCCGATCTGGTCTGCGTCCAGGAGGCGCCCCGCTTCCTGCGGTGGCGCTCCAAGTGCGCGGCGCTCGCCCGGACCTCCGGCCTGGTCGTCGTCACCGGTGGGCGGCCCGCCGGTGCGATGCTGCTGCTCGCCCGCCTCGGGGTCGACATCCACAGCACCCGAGACGTGCTGTTGCCCCGGACGCCCGGGCTGCACCAGCGCGGTCTGGCCATTGCCGAGGTGTCGGTCAGTGGCGCCCGGTTCGTCGTCGCCAGCATGCATCTCGGCCTGCGCGCCAACGAGCGGCTGCTCCACGTCGACGAGATCGGCGAGGTGATGTCGCGCTACGACCAGCCCGTGGTGCTCGCCGGCGACGTCAACGAGCGGCCCGGTGAGCCGGCGTGGTCGCTGCTCGCCGAGGCCTATCAGGACGCCTGGCTGGCAGCAGGCAACCAGGCTTCGGGAGGCCTGACCTACAGCGCCAGTGCCCCGTACGAGCGGATCGACGGGGTGTTCGCCGACCACCGGCTGTCGGTCCTGTCCTGCCAGGTCCCGGACAGTGCGGAGGTCACCAGGGCGAGTGACCACCGCCCCGTACTCGCGGTCCTGACCGCCGGCTGACCCCCTCCGCGGGCTCTGCGGTGGGCGCATACTGCAGCCATGGTCGACCAGCTGACCAACGGACCCCCGGAGGACCAGCGCGGCTGGTCCACGCGCCTGATCGTGGCCCTGATGGTCCTCGTGCTCGTCGTCGCCCTCGTGCATCAGCTGACCTCCGGCGGCAAGTCGACCGCCCGGCCGACCCCCTCGCCGACGCTGTCCCGCACCCCTTCGACCCTGCCACCCGACCCGCTCCCGTCCGCGACGGCCGAGGTGGTCTCGCCGGTGCCCGGGCTGGGCGACGCGCAGGTGCACGCCCGGCTGGTCGGCGTCTCGTCCATGGCGCCGGCTGGTGTCGGGCTGGTCCTCGGCGGTGCCCAGCTGACCAGGGTCGGCAGCCGGGCCTCCGGGGTGGGGAAGGTGCCGGTCGGCCCGGGCGAGCGGGTCGTGCAGATCCGTCCGATCGGCAGCGGCCTGCTGGTGAGCGTGCTGATCGCCGATCTCGGGCACGGCAAGCCCTTTTTGAAGATCTACCTCCAGCGCAAGGGTGCGGCGCCGCGGCTGCTGGTGGCCACCGACCAGGTGTTCCCCGCCTTCGATGGCCGGTCTGTCTTCGCGATGCGGTACGGGTCCACGACCGAGGGCCGCATCTCGGAGACGCAGCTCGACCTCACGGGCGCGGTGCTGGCCCGCCACCAGCTGCCGGCGAGCTGGTCGCTCGTCGATGACAGCCCGGCGGGGATCCTGGCCGAACGGTTGGGCAGGGACCCGGCCAACGGCGAGCTGTCGACCCTGGTCCTGCTCGACCGGCACTCGTTCACCGTGCGCCGGCAGCTGGGCAAGGTGGGCTACTTCGTCGCGAGCGCCGGTGCGAAGGCTGCGTGGACGGACTCCACCTGTGACCGCCGCTGCAACCTGGTGGTGAGCGACCTGGTCAAGGGCACCCGCCGGTCGGTGCAGGGCGAGGCGGGGTTCAGCGCCGGTGTTGCCGCGTTCAGTCCGGACGGGCGCCGGCTTGCCATCGGCTACCCGGGCCGGCATGCCCAGGCCAACGCCGAGGCCGCGGCCGGTTTCGTCGACGTCGTCGACCTGGCCACGGGCGCCCGCCATCGCGTCGCCGGCGTCGCGACCTCGGTGAAGCGGGCAGCCGACCTCGCCTGGACGCCGGACGGCCGGTGGCTGGCGATCGTGGTCGGGATGCCCGACCAGGACTACCGCGGCGTCGGGCTCTGGCCAGCGATCGGCGGCCCCGTACGGGTGCTGGCCCTGCGGGTGCCCGGAGCCGACACCGGTGCCCTGCTCGCGTTGTAGCCGCCTCGGTCAGCCCCGACGGAAGTCGGGGACGAGCTCGCGGGCCAGCTGCTCGAGGAACAGCCCCACATCGGTGACGATGCCGATGGCCTGCGCCGAACCGCGGTCCGCCAGCTTGGTCACCGTCGCCGGGTTGATGTCGACGCAGACCAGCGGGACGGCGGCCGGCAGCAGGTTGCCGGTCGCGATCGAGTGCAGCATCGTGGCGACCATGATCGCGAAGCCGACTCCGGGCAGCCGGCCGCGCATCGCCCGCTGGCCCTCGATCACGTCGGTGTAGACGTCCGGCAGCGGCCCGTCGTCGCGTACGGAGCCGACCAGCACGAAGTCGTACGAGCCGCGCACCATCGCGTGCATCACGCCACCGGTGAGCACTCCGGAGGAGACCGCCTCGGCGATGGACCCCGAGCGGCGGATGGTGTTGATCGCCCGGATGTGGTGCTCGTGGCCGTGCTCGACCCCCTTGCCGCGGGCGAGGTCGACCCCGAGGCTGGTGCCGAACAGCGCGGACTCGATGTCGTGCGTGGCCAGGGCGTTGCCCGCGAAGAGCACGTCGACGAAGCCGGCCTCGACCAGCGCCACCATGGCCGGGGCCGCGCCGGTGTGGACCACCGCAGGGCCGCAGACCCACAGGATCTTGCGGTCTGCGGCCTTGACGTCGCGCATCTGCTGCGCGACCTGGCGGACCAGGAGGGCCTGCGGCTTCTCGCTGGAGACCTCGCTGGCCATGAACTCGAACGACCGGCCGTCCGACCGCTCGCGGGCCGGCAGGTCGACGCGTACGCCGCCGGCGCCGCAGACCACCACGTCGCCCGCCTTGACGTCGGACACCGGCACCGTACGCGGGGCACCGTCGGAGACGACGATGCCGCAGTCCATCTCGGGGTTGTCCACCCGCAGCCAGCGCCCCTCGATCCGGACCCGGGTCTCGAGGTTGGTGGTCGAGTAGAAGTCCTCGGGGAACACCCCGTCGCGGTCGACCTCACGCAGCAGTGCCTCGCCGGGGTCGATCTGGTTGGCGCCGTGGGTCTGGACCCGCATGAGCAGCCGCTGCAGCGCCTCGTCGTCAGCGGCCACGACCCTGATCCGGGCGTAGGACTCGTCGGCGTGGGACTTGCCGACGTCCAGCCGGTCGATCGTGTAGTCGCCGCCGTAGCCCAGCACGTCGTCGAGGACCCGGGCGAGCGCCCCGGAGTCCATCAGGTGGCCGCGGAGCTCGACGGTCTCGTGGCTCTGCACGGCAAGGACCTCTCGGCGCGGGCTGACGTGGACAGGAACGGGGTCAGACGACCGCGCCGTCCCCGTCATCGTCGTCGTCGTCGCGCATCCGGTAGACCAGCGTGGCAAAGCCGCCGACGATGGCGCAGGCCGCGATGTAGATCGAGCCCTGCGAGAAGTCGACCGGGATCGAGTCGTGGAACACGAGCGCCAGCAGGCCGAACCCGATCAGCGCCCAGGCCAGGATCGTCATGCCCTGCAGCCGCGGTAGGGGCGGCGGCGGCTCGGGGACGAAGTGCTCGTCGAGGTAGTTCTCGACGTGCTGGGGCAGGGCCGGCTCGGGGGTGGGCTCGGGGGTCGGAGCCTGCCGGGCGGTGATCGAGCGACGGGTGGTCCAGGTCTGGGCCCGGGTGGGGGCGCTGAGCTCCTCGGTCGCCGGCCAGGGCGCCTCTGCGGGTGAGCTGGTGTGGAACATCGCGACCAGCTGCTCGAAGACCTCGTCCTCGCTGATCGCCCCCGCGATGACCGCCTCGGCCTCGGAGCGCTGGGCACCATCGACCCACAGCCGGTCGGTGGGGAGCGCCGGTGGCCGTACGTCGCCGTAGCCTCCCTGTCGGCCCGGCGTCGGAGCGACGTAGGCGGCGATGCCGGCGGCGCCCAGCTTGGACAGCAGCTCGACACCCACCCGCGGGTCGACGTCGCGCAACGGCACGTAGTAGGCGGCGGTAAGCCCGTTCGCCCTGGTCGCGCCCGCATCGGTGCCGTCGCCGTAGACGCGGCTCTGCTGGTCGTCCGCAGGACCTTCGACCGGTCCTTCGCTCATGCTCATCTGCCCGCCGCCCGTTTCCTGGGTGAAACCGTCCGCCGCACCGCCGTCGAGGTCATCGGGGATGTCCCCGTCGAGCCCGTCACCATTGTCGTCCTTCACGACGCCTCCGCAGCCCTGGTGAGCCGGCGTACGAAGGACAGCGAGCCGTCGAAGATGACCGGCGCGTCGTAGTCGAGGGTTGCCACGTGGAAGCTCCGCGGCAGCAGGCATTGTTCCTTGAACCGGCTCGACACGCCAGCGAGCACCAGGTCGCTGTTGGCCGGCTCGACCACGTGGTCCTGCGCGCTGGTGAACACCAGCAGCGGCTGGGTCACCCTCGGCAGCTCGCTCAGGGTGAGCGACCACAGGGAGCGCAGCGAGTGGAAGGCGCGGGTCGGCAGCCGGTCGTAGCCGCCCTCGGTCACGCCCGGCTTCGCGATGTCGTCGACGATCCCCGGCGCCGACGGGACCACCTTGGACACGATGCCGGAGAACCTGGCCCGCCGGTCGGTGGTCGACAGCGAGGGGTTGACCACGACCACCCCACGTACGGCGGGCCCGCGGGTCTCGGCCAGCCGCAGGGCGAGGCAGCCCCCGACGGACAGACCGAGCACGACCACCTGGTCGCAGTGTTCCTGCAGCTCGACGAACGCGCGCTGGGCCTCGGCGAACCAGTCCTGCCAGATGGTCCGGTTGGCGTCCTGCCACCGGGTGCCGTGGCCGGGCAAGCGGGGCACCGAGACGGTCAGGCCGTCGGCTGCGAGGTGCTCGGCCCAGGGCCGGACGCTCACCGGCGAGCCGCAGAACCCGTGCAGGACCAGGGCGCCGACGGGACCTGCGTCGTGCCGCCATGCCTGTGCGCCCTGCAGTACGGGCAACGGGCACCTCCGGACGACGGGGCGGGCAAGGGACAGGTGGGCCGGACTACCTTGCGCCGTCCTGCGATGGTGTCATGCCGCGGCGGCCTTGTGCAGGGCAGGTGCCGCCGAGATGGCGTCGGGGTGACGGGCAGGTTGCACGTTCGGGCCGGCGTTGGCGGGGGAGGCGCTGTAGATCACCGGGGCCGGGTACGGGATGCTGTGTCGCCGCAGTCCGTCTTCACGGTTCCCCGGGCATTGATCCGGCCGCTCGTGCTCCGTAGGGTCTGCGTCAGGCGAAGGGAGTGCCGGTGTTCTACTGGATCGTCAAGGTGGTCCTCTCGCCCCTGCTGCGCACGCTGTTCAGGCCGTGGGCTGAGGGGCTCGAGAACATCCCGGACGAGGGCCCGGTCATCATCGCCAGCAACCACCTGTCGTTCTCCGACTCGATCTTCATGCCGCTCGTGGTGCCGCGGCAGGTGATCTTCTGGGCCAAGAGCGACTACTTCACCCAGCGCGGGGCCAAGGGTCTCGCCAAGCGCTGGTTCTTCCGCGCGACCGGGCAGCTGCCGGTCGACCGCAGCGGCGGCAAGGCCGGCGAAGCAGCGCTGCTCGGCGGCCTGGCGGTGCTCAACGGCGGCAACCTGCTCGGCATCTACCCCGAGGGCACCCGCTCGCCCGACGGCCGCCTCTACCGCGGCAAGACCGGCGTCGCCCGGATGGCGCTGGACGCCGGTGCCGTCGTCGTCCCGTGCGCGATGATCAACACCGAGAAGATCAACCCGCCCGGCAGCGTCATCTGGAAGCTCCGGCCGCGGCCCGGTGTGCGGTTCGGCCTCGCGCTGGACTTCTCCCGCTACGCCGGGATGTCCGGTGACCGCTTCGTCCTGCGCTCGGTGACCGACGAGATCATGTACGAGCTGATGCTGCTCTCCGGCCAGGAGTATGTCGACACCTACGCCGCGACGGCCAAGCGTCAGGCCGAGCGCAAGGCGGCCTCGGACGAGGCCACGCAGCAGGACGTGGCGCTGGACGTGGCGCTGGACACCGAGGCCGACAGCGAGGGTGTCCTCGAGACGGCGCCCGAGCCGCCGGCCCAGCGGGCCAGCTAGCAGACAGGCGCCGGTCGTGGGTTTCGCTGTCTCCCTGCGGCGTGCCGTGGCCGCGTTCCGCCTGGCGTCGCTGTTCTACGCCGGGCTGGTGATCCTGCACAACGACGGCGCCTACGCCCACCCGGTGCTCGGCTGGGTCGCGTACGCGCTGATGGTCGGCTGGACCGTGGTCATCACCACGGCCTACGCCGCCGGCGGCATCCGCCGTCCGTCCTGGCTGGTAGCCGACCTTCTCGTCGGGTTCGCGATGGTCCTCGCCACCGTGGTGGTCGAGCCGCACGCCAGGATCGCCGGTGGGGCGCAGACGTTGTCGGTGACCTGGTCGGTGGTCCCCGTCGCGGCCTGGGCCGCGGCGTGGGGACCCATCGGCGGACTCGGGGCCGGGCTGGTGATCTGCCTCGGTGACGTGCTCGAGCGGGGTGACGTCACGGCGACCATCGCGAGCAACAGCGCCTACGTGCTGCTGACCGGACTGGTGATCGGCTACCTCGCGCACTTCGGCGTACGCGCCGAGCGCGCACTCAACGAGGCGACCGAGACCCAGGCCGCGACGGCCGAGCGAGAGCGGCTGGCCCGCGACATCCACGACAACGTGTTGCAGGTCCTCGCGCTGGTCCAGCGCCGGGGCCTCGAGATCGGCGGCGACGCGACCGAGCTGGCCCAGCTGGCCGGCGAGCAGGAGTCGGCGCTGCGCGCCCTCGTCGGGGCGCCCCCGCAGCGGCGGGTGGCCGGGGAGCCGGTCGACCTGCGCGAGCTGCTGGCGCCGCGGGCCAGCGGTTCGGTGACGCTGTCCACGCCCGCGACGCCCGTACTCCTGCCCCAGAACTACGCCGACGAGCTCGCCGCCGCTGTGGGTGCCGCCCTGGACAACGTCCGCAACCACGCGGGCGAGGACGCCAAGGCATGGGTGCTGGTGGAGGACGAGCCCGGCCAGGTGGTGGTGACCGTACGGGACGACGGCGTCGGCATGCCGCTCGCCCGGCCGTTGCAGGCCGCCGGCGCAGGCCGGCTCGGACTCGCCCAGTCGATCCGCGGACGCGTCTCGGACCTCGGAGGTGAGACAGTCATCACGTCAGCTCCCGGCCAGGGGACCGAGATCGAGCTGCGGGTTCCCCGTCCGACCCCTGAGCCGGCCAGTCCGCACCGCCGGCTCCGCTTCAGTCGGGCCCGAACCGAGAGGTCACCGTGAGCACACCGACCGCTCCTGGCAACCCCGAGCCCACGATCGCCGTGATGGTCGTCGACGACCACCCGATCTGGCGCGACGGGGTCGCACGGGACCTGGAGGAGGCCGGCTACCGCGTCGTGGCGACCGCGGGCGATGGCGAGGCCGCCGTACGCATCGCGGCGGCTGCCCGTCCGCAGGTGCTCGTCGTCGACCTGCAGATGCCCAAGCTGTCCGGCGTCGAGGTGACCCGGCAGGTCATCGCCGCCGATCCCACGGTCCGGGTGCTGGTGCTCTCGGCCAGCGGCGAGCAGGCCGACGTCCTCGAGGCGGTCAAGGCCGGCGCCCTCGGCTACCTGGTCAAGTCGGCCAGCCGGGCCGAGCTGATCGACGCCGTCGCCCGTACGGCCGCCGGGGAGACCGTGTTCACCGCCGGCCTGGCCGGCCTGGTGCTGGGCGAGTTCCGGCGGTTGGCCACCGGTGGCCCCGACAGCTCGGAGCCGGCGCCGGTGCTGACCGAGCGCGAGACCGAGGTGCTCCGGCTGATCGCCAAGGGGATGACCGCGAAGGCCGTGGCCGAGCGGCTGTTCATCTCTCACCGGACGGTCCAGAACCACGTCCAGAACACGCTCAACAAGCTGCAGCTGCACAACCGGGTCGAGCTGGTCCGCTACGCGATCGAGCAAGGGTTGGACGGCTGAGCTGATGCGACCCGACCTCGAG
>JAWWOL010000029.1:0-19316 GCA_033851695.1 Frankiales bacterium | reverse complement strand
GTGTTCTACGCGCGCATTTTCGCGGCCCTCGGCGTCCGGGAGGTCATGCGCGTGCAGCGGCCCGAGGGGATAGTTGTGGGCCTCGCGGGTGTGGAGGGCTTTCCGCGCTTGTGGTTGGGGCCGCTTGTCGACGACGGCGCACGTCCAGTGCACCTGGCACTTTCCGCTCCTTCGCCGGCGGCGGTCGACGCCGTCCATGTGGCGGCTCAGGATGCTGGTGCGCAGATCCTGCACTCTCCCCGGCTGTGGCCGGAATACCACGCCGGCTACTACGGGGTCTTCCTGCGCGATCTCGACGGGAACAACGTGGAAGCAGTCCACCACTCGCTCTCAGGCGGCTGACGTCGCCGACCGCGGATCGCTGACCTGCTAGGCCCCGGGTAGCGGCGGCGGTGGTGGCGGCGGCGGCGGCAGAGTGCCCCAGGCGGGGGCCGGCGGGGACGTGTACGAAGCCCGGGGGGCACCGTACGCCGGCTGGCCGAACTGCGATGGCTGCCCGTTGACCGGTTGCCCGTACACGGGCTGCCCGTACACCGGCTGACCATGGACGGGCTGCCCGTAGGGCGGGGGCTGACCACCGGGTGCCTGCCGCGCACCGACCGGCTGCTTGGCGGCTGCCTTGCGACCGATCCGCTCAGCGATGCCCAGAAGACAGATGCCGATGACGTTCAGCAGGAAGCCGACGACCGCCCACATGACCTTGGACCAGCCGAACGGGGTACGCCCGTACCGTGCGCCGAACCGCCCCGCCTCGGTGTAGCAGGCGATCGAGCAAAGAATCCAGAACACGAAAATGCCGGGCTGCATCCGGTACCCCCTCGAAGACGTTGCTGCTGCTGTCGACCCGCGGTCGTGCCGGCTTGAGGGCCGCAGCCAACTCGGGGGCCTTACTTCGCCCCCGGTTCGCAGAGCGCCGGACGCGGTGTCACATAACGCAGAAGCCGACCGAGGCCCAGCTCGCGACGGTCAAGTGGGTGAGCAGGAGCCACGTCGGCAACGCCACTGAGCCAGCAGCAGAGGCAGCTGCCAGCCGCCACCAACGCCCGCTGAGCCACGCAACGACTACCCAGCTGGCGATACCCCCGACGATGATGCCTGCCAGGAGGGCCTGCAGCTCGTGGACTGGCCTGGGAATGGGGTTGTCGAAGGCGCCGCAGACACCGGCGAATGTGTAGAGGAGGACGGACGCAAGCCCCACGAGCATGACGGCTGCTGCCAGCGCGACCACCCAGACGGCCCACTGCCAGGCCCGCCAATGTCCCCGTACTGCTGCAGGCTGCATGGCGAAAGTATCGGCACCGTCTGACCTCAGGGCGATGTGTACTTACGCAGCGTCGAGCCCAGTCGATCCAGGCCGCAACTCAGGAAGTGGTGATGTCCGCCACCGCGACGAGGTCGACCGACTCGGCCGCCGCGTCGGTGCCCTCGCCGCCGTCGGTCAGCGACGTGGGCTGCCGGACGAACTTGTAGCCGACGTTGCGGACGGTGCCGATCATCGCCTCGTGCTCGGGGCCGAGCTTGGCCCGCAGCCGCCGGACGTGGACGTCGACCGTACGGGTGCCTCCGTAGTAGTCGTAGCCCCAGACCTCCTGCAGCAGCTGGGCCCGGGAGAAGACGCGGCCCGGGTGCTGCGCGAGGAACTTCAGCAGCTCGAACTCCTTGAAGGTCAGGTCGAGTGCCTTGCCGTTGAGCTTGGCCGTGTAGGCGTGCTCGTCGACGGTCACGTCGCCGGCGCGGATGACGCCGCGCTCGGAGGTCGTCGTCGGCGGCTCGTCGGAGTGCCGGCGGCCCATCGCGAGGCGCAGCCGGGCGTCGACCTCGGCCGGGCCGGCGCTGTCGAGCAGGACGTCGTCGATGCCCCACTCGGCGGTGAGGGCGACCAGGCCGCCCTCGGTGAGGATGGCGAACATCGGGGACGTCACCCCGGTCGTGCGCAGCAGGCGGCACAGGCTGCGGGCAGCCATCAGGTCGCGGCGCGCATCGACGAGCAGGGCGTCGTACGGCGGGGCCTCGAGCAGAGCCGCGGGCTCCGGCGAGGCGACTCGCACGGTGTGCGGCAGCAGGGCGAGAGCAGGCATGACGGCGGTCGATGGCGTCAGCGCGCTGGTCAGCATGAGCAGCGTGGTCACGGTGCTCCTCCCAGGAATAGCGGGGCGGAGACGACCGCGGTGTCGTCCAGATGTCGTCCAGATGTCGTGCAACTGGATGCTGACAGGGACAATACCTTGATGCCGCACCTCCCGTCTCCCTTCCCTCACCCCGGATCGCCGCTGCCAGGGTCGGAGCAACTTGCGCTGGAGACCTCCGACGGCGAGCGGTTGACGGCCTTGCACGTGCCCAGACCAGCCTCGGCAGGCGTGGCGGCAGGCTCGCGCGAGGTGGCGATCGTGGTGGCCCACGGCTTCACCGGGTCGATCGACCGGCCCGCGCTGCGGTCGGTGGCCCGCGGTTTGTCCCCGTACGCCGGATTGTTGCTCTTTGATTTCCGGGGACATGGCGGTTCGACCGGGGTGTCGACCCTCGGCGACCGCGAGGTGCTCGATCTCGAGGCCGCGGTGGTGGCGGCCCGGGAGCTGGGCTACGACTCGGTCGTGACCTGCGGCTGGTCGATGGGCTCCTCGGTGGTGCTGCGCCACGCCGGGTTGACCGGAGGCGTGGAGGCCGTGATCGCGATCAGTGGTCCGTCCCGGTGGCACTTCCGCGACAGCACCCCGATGCGCAAGCTGATGTGGCTCGTCGAGACCAAGCCCGGGCGTGCGGTGGCACGGCGGGCCTACAACCTGCGGATCGGGGACGCCTGGACCCGCGACCCCGAGTCGCCGGTCGAGGTCGTCGGCAAGATCGCGCCGATTCCGTTGCTGCTGGTGCACGGCCGCGACGACCACTACTTCGGGATCGACCACGCGCAGGCGCTCTATGCGGCGGCCGGGCAGCCGAGCGAGCTGTGGCTGGTCGAGGGCTTCGGCCACGCCGAGTCCGGGGCGTCCCCCGAGCTGCTCGACCGGATCGGCGCCCACGTCGAGGCCATGCTCGGCAGCTGCGAAGAGGCCACCGGCTCGTGAACGAGGTCACCGTACGGTTCTGGGCTGCCGCCCGTGACGCCGCCGGCCTGGTCGAGGAGCACTACCCGGCGGGGACACTGGCCGACGTGGTCGCCGAGGCGTCCCGCCGCCACGGCGAACGACTCACCCGGATCCTGGGCAGCGCGTCGTTCCTGGTCGACGACCAGCCGGTGGGCAAGCGCGACCACGCCGGCGTCCAGCTGGAGCCTGGAGCGGTGCTCGAGGTCCTGCCGCCGTTCGCTGGCGGCTGAGGCGGCCGCTCCGACGACCAGTCTCAGTGGTGTCTGCGTGGGTCAAGCCGGCCGCTGACTCCCGGTTGTGTCCGAGGGTGGTGCTTCGATCCGGCCATGACCATCACTGCGCTCGGCCTGCGGACCGTGATCTACCCGGCTCCTGACCTCGACGCGAGCAAGGCGTGGTTCTCCGCCCTGCTCGGCGCCACCCCGACCTTCGACTCGCCGTTCTACGTCGGCTTCGACGTGGGCGGCTACGAGCTCGGCCTGCGCCCGGACATCGCCCTCACGGACGGTGCGCTGACCTACTGGGGCGTCGAGGACGTGGCCGCCGCGGTGGCAACGGCGCTCGACGCCGGCGCGAGCGTCCACGAGCAGGCCCAGGAGGTCGGCGGCGGGATCGTCGTTGCCACGGTGCGCAGCCCCCAAGGCGTGGTCGTGGGCTTCATCCACCATCCGCACTTCGTGGCGCGCTGAGGGCAACCACCGCTGAGCTCGGCCGCCCGTCGAGATGTGCGGCCGTCCCTCCTGTGGGCATCTGCCGCCCCGCCTACAGTGGGCCGGTGCCCTGGCCTCGTCCCGTTCCGCTGATCGGCGACCGGACCTCCGCCGCGGAGCGGGGGAGCGACCCGCGGGCCTGGGCGTTCGACCCGGCCGCGCGCTCGTCGTTGTACGGGGTGATCGGTGCCCGCCGCGACATCCGGCGGTTCCGGCCGGACCCGGTGCCCCAGGAGGTGCTGGAGCGGGTGCTGACCGCCGCGCACCAGGCACCGTCGGTCGGTCACTCGCAGCCGTGGCGGTTCCTGGTCGTCGACGACGATCAGACCCGGCAACGGGCCGCCACGATGGCCGACCGCGAGCGCCTGGCGCAGGCCGCACTGCTCACCGAAGAGGCCGGCCGCCGGCTCGTCGACCTGCAGCTCGAGGGCATCCGCGAGGCCCCGCTCGGCGTCGTGGTCTGTTGCGACCGGCGCACACCCCCCGGCGGGGTGCTGGGCAGGTCGACCTTCCCCGACGCCGACCTGTGGTCGTGCGCCTGCGCCATCCAGAACCTCTGGCTGGCCGCCCGCGCCGAGGGACTGGGCCTGGGCTGGGTCACCTTGTTCGACCCGGCCGAGCTTGCCGAGCTGCTGTACCTGCCCGACGGTGTGGTCACCCTGGGCTGGCTGTGCCTGGGCTGGCCGGACGAACGACCGCCGGAGCCGGGCCTGGAGCGGGCCGGCTGGTCCCGGCGGGCGCCGCTCGCGGACGTGGTGTTCGCCGGCCGCTGGCCTTCCGACGATGCTGCGCCGCCGGTCTCGCGGCTGCGGGCCCCCGACCAGCAGGCGGTGGTCGGAGTACGGGACGAGGCCGACCAGCTGCTCACCGCGCCGTCCTCGCTGGGCGTGCTCGACCGGGCGGTGGACCGGGTCCTGGCGCTGGGCCCGGTGGACATCACCGGCGGATGGGGGCACCTGGTGCTCGTCGGGGCCGACCACGCGGTGACCGCCCACGGCATCTCCGCCTACCCGACCTCGGTGACCCGTGCCGTCCTCGAAGCAGCCGTCGCCGGCGAGGCACTGGGTGTGGTCACCGCGGTGGCCAACGGGCTGGCCGTGACCGTCGTCGATGCCGGAGTCGCCGGCGATCCGGTCGCCGGTGCCGTCCTGGCCAGGCCCGAGGCGCCGGGCGGCGACCTGGTGGACGGCGAGGCGCTGCGTACGGCCGATGTCGCCCTGCTCGTCGGGCACGGCCGGCGGATCGGCGCCCAGGCGGCCGCGGCCGGGCTGGTCGCGCTGGGCGAGGTCGGCGTCGGCAACACGACCGTGGCAGCGGCGCTGACCGCCGCCGCGCTGGGCCTCCCGGCCGAGGACGTGGTCGGGCTCGGCGCCGGCGCCGACTCGGCGATGCTCGAGCGCAAGGTGGCCGTCGTGGCCGCCGCGTTGACCAGGAGCCCGGAGACGCCGATGGAGCTGCTGGCCACGCTGGGCGGTGGCGAGTTCGCCGTCCTCGTCGGCGTTGTTCTCGGCGCCGCCACTGCCGGTGCTCCGGTCATGCTCGACGGGCTGGCCACGTCGGTGGCGGCGCTGCTCGCCGTACGGTTGCAGCCTGCCGTCGCCGCCCACCTGGTCGCCGGCCACCGCAGCCGGGAGCCGGCCCACCCGGCGGTGCTCGGAGCGCTCGGCCTGGAGCCGCTGCTCGACCTGCGCCTCCGAGCAGGCGAAGGGGTGGGAGCCTCGCTCGCGTCCGGAATGCTGCGAAGCGCGCTGATCGCCCGGGCGAAAACGGCGCGCACAGGTTCACCGATAGCCGGTGCTTAACCCGTTTGCAGTTGGCAGACTACTGTCAGTGAGGCAGACGGCTCATCAGCGCATGGTCATCACTGCCGAAACGCCCCTGACCAGTCAGACGACGCCGGGGAGGTGAACGCATGCCCGAGCCCGGACCTGGGTTGACGCCTGAGTCGGTCCTGGATGCTGCCAGCGAGGGCATCTGCGTTCTCGACGACGTCGGCAACGTCGTCTTCGCCAACCCCGCTGCCGCCGGGCTGCTCGGCTGGAGCATGGACGACCTCATCGGCCGGTCCATCCACGACCGGGCCATGCACCACACGGCCGACGGCCGCCCGCTGAGCTTCGAGGACTCCGCCGTAGCGGCCGTGCTCCGCGACGGCCAGCCGCGCAGCCTCGAGAGTGAGGTGCTGTGGCGCTCGTCCGAGACCGCGTTGCTCGTCGACTACCGCGTCACCCCGGTGTTCACCGCCGGGCGGGTGACCGGTGCCGTGATGGTCTTCAGCGATGCCCGGCTGCGCCCCGACCTCGATGTCGAGCGGGGCGGGATGTTCGACACCGGCGTCGTGGGCATGGTCGTTCTCGGGCTCGACGGCTGCTACCTGCAGGTCAACCCGTCGTTCTGCGAGATGCTCGGGATGACAGAGGACGCGCTCGTCGGCCACAGCTTCCGCGAGACGACGCACCCTGACCACCTCGACGAGTGCGAGGACAGGCTGCGCGAGCTGGGGACCGGCGAGGTCCCGGCCTACCGCCAGGAGATGCGCTACCTGCGCCCCGACGGCGAAATCGTCCACGGTGTCATGCACGCCACTCTCGTACGCGGCGGCGAAGCCCCGTACGAGCCGCTCTACTTCTTCGTCCAGGTCCTCGACGTGACCGAGCAGCGGACGGCGGACGAGGCCCTGCGCCGCGACGCCGAGCGGACCGCGCGGATCGTCGAGCTGTGCGACCTGCTCGCCGAGGGCACCCACGAGGACCGCGAGCTGATGACCGACGTGGCGCAGGCCGTCGCCCGGATCGTCGGCGACGCCGCCACCCTGTGGGTGATCGGCGACAGTGGCCTGCGCGCGGTCAGCAACTGGCACCCGGACAAGCGGGCCCGCGAGATCCTCGACGTGCTCTACGAGCAGGACGACGGCCTGGCCGAGGCCGCCGTCGAGGCCGGCGAGACGGTGTTCATCGCCGACATCGACCCGGACCGGATCAAGGGACCGCTGCGTGAGACCTACAGCGGCTTCCTCGACGAGTTCCCCGTACGCAGCGTCATCGTCGTCCCGCTCCGGGTCCGCGGCCGCACGGTCGGGGCGCTGGCCTGCGCCCGCATGCGCACGTCGGCGCCCTACACCCGCGAGGACCTGGCGCTGGTCAAGGACATCGGGCAGCGGGTGGCGCTCGCGATCGACAACGCCAGGCTGTTCGGCATCGCGCTCAGCGCGCAGGCGGCACTCGGCGCGTCCGAGGAGCGGCACCGCAAGCTGGTGCAGCAGTCCGCCGACGTGATCATGATCGTCGACGGTCACGGCGAGGTGCAGTACGCGACCCCGTCAGCGTTCACCGTGCTCGGCCGCACCTACGACGAGCCCGGCCAGAACATGTTCCAGCACGTCCACCCGGACGACATGCCCAGCGTCGAGAGCGCCTTCGGCGCCGCGGTCGGTGGCCGCCAGGCGCCGGACAGCATCGAGTTCCGGGTCCGGCACGCCGACGGGAGCTGGCGGCACGTCGAGGTCAGCGGCTCCAACCTGCTGGACGACCCGGCGATCCGCGGCATCGTGGTCAACCTGCGCGACGTCACCGAACGCCGCCGGGTCGCCGAGCAGCAGGCCGCCGTCGCCGCGCTCGGCCAGTGGGCGCTGTCCGGCACCGCGCTGCCCGAGCTGCTCGACGCGGCGGCCGCGCTCGTCGCCCGCACCCTGGACCTCCCGCTGTGTGGCGTCTTCGAGCTGCTGCCGGGAGCCGAGGAGCTCCGGCTGGTCGCCGGCGTCGGCTGGTCGCCCGGGTCGGTCGGCGTGACGACGGTTCCGACCGGGGTCCGCGGGCTGTCGGAGTACGAGCTGGCCTGGATGCCGCCGGTCACCATCGGCGACCTCGACGGCGGCACCCGGTTCCTCGCCGCGTCCACCCTGCTCGAGCACGGCGCGCTCTCCGGGGTCAGCGTCGCGATCGAGGGACACGCGAGCCCGTACGGGGTCCTGTCCGCGTTCAGCCCGGTCCGGCGCGCCTACAGCCAGCCGGACGTCAACTTCCTGGTGGCCGTCGCGAACGTCGCCGCCGCGGTGGTCGAACGCCGCCGGGCCGAGGAGGAGGTGCGGCACCAGGCCCTGCACGACGGCCTGACCGGCCTGCCCAACCGCACCCTGCTCGCCGACCGGCTCGAGCAGGCGCTGGCGGCGGCGCACCGCGACGCGAGCAACGTCGGCCTGCTGCTGCTCGACCTCGACGGGTTCAAGGACGTCAACGACTCCCTCGGCCACCACGCCGGCGACCTGCTGCTGCGTCAGGTCTCCGAGCGGCTGTGCGCGGCGCTGCGCAGCTCCGACACCGTCGCCCGGCTCGGCGGTGACGAGTTCGCCGTCTGCCTGCCCGACCTGCACTCCGCGGTCGAGGCCAGCTCGGTCGCGGGCAAGCTGCTGGCCTGCCTCGAGGAGCCGTTCGACCTCGCCGAGATGGCCGTCTCACTCTCGGCCAGCATCGGCGTCGCCTTCTCCGGCGAGCACGGCCACGAGCCGAGCGTGCTGCTCCAGCGCGCCGACATCGCGATGTACCGCGCCAAGCGGGCCCGCTGCGGCTGGGCGCTCTACGACACAGCCACCGACGAGGCGCACCGGCACCGGCTGGCGATCCTCGCCGAGCTGCGTGACGCGGCGGCCCTCGGCGAGCTGACGCTCTACTACCAGCCGCTGATCAACATGCAGACCAACCAGGTCGAGCACGTCGAGGCGCTGGTCCGCTGGGTCCATCCCGTACGGGGCGTCATCTCCCCGGGCGACTTCATCCCGCTCGCCGAGCAGAGCGGGCTGATCCACCCGCTC
The DNA here is from genome assembly GCA_033851695.1 of Frankiales bacterium. GTDB lineage: Bacteria > Actinomycetota > Actinomycetes > JAWWOL01 > JAWWOL01 > JAWWOL01. Next base: position 10,716 of record JAWWOL010000029.1, on the reverse strand, counting down.
ACCGCCTGGGTGCTCCAGGAGGCCGTCGACCAGGCGGCCCGCTGGGCGGCCGACGGGCTGGCCCTGCCGATCGCCGTCAACCTCTCGGCGGCCGTCCTGCAGGACGAGAACCTGCCCGCGTCGATCACGGCGACCCTGGCCGAGGCCGGCCTCCCGCCCAGCCGGCTGATCGTCGAGATCACCGAGTCGGTCATCGCCGAGGAGGGCGTACGCGACGCGTTGCAGCGGCTCTCCGACGCCGGGATCGCCTGCGCTGTCGACGATTTCGGCACCGGTTACTCCTCGCTGGCGTGGCTCAAGAACCTCCCGGTGCAGCAGCTGAAGATCGACCGCGAGTTCGTCACGCAGATGGAGCACGACGCGCGCGACCGCGCCATCGTGGCCTCGGTGGTGACGCTGGCCCACTCGCTCGGGCTGACCGTCGTGGCCGAGGGCATCGAGACGGCCGAGGTCGCCTCCCTGCTCTGCGAAATGGGCGTCGACATCGCCCAGGGCTTCCTCTACTGCCATCCGCTGCCGGTCGAGGCGCTGCACGAGTGGCTGGGCGCCCGCACCGCTGACCTGGTCGGGTCTGGCACGATCGTCGGGTGACCGCTCCCCTCCGTCCGGCCGCAGTGCCCAGCGCCCGACCCGTGCTGGTCGTCGGGCTGGTCGCTGCTGCCGTCGCCGGCGCCATGGCGGCGGTTGCCCCGGCGGGTCGTGGCTGGCTGCTGGTCCTCGTGCTGGTCGTCCAGCTCGGGTTCGTCGCCGCGTGGACCTCGTTGCTCGACACGCCGAGCCCGGCCGGGGCGGTCGCCATCGCCGCCGGGGCCGCCGCGGCGTCGGACGGGGTCCTGCTCCGGGTGCACCACGTGGCGCTCGGCGTCTTCGCCACCATCGTGGCGCTCGCGTTCCTCTTCTCCCTGGTCTGGCAGATCGCCCGCCGGCACCGTACGAGGGTCACGGAGTCGTTGGCGGCGACGCTCGCGGCCACCGTGCTCGGGGTCGGCGGGGGCGCCTACCTCACCCTGCGGGCCGGTCTCAACGGTGAGCAGCCACTGGCCGACGGACGTCAGGCGGCGACCGCGGCGTTGCTCGGGGTGGCGACCGTCCTGGGGGTGGGCCGGCTCCTGGACGCGGTCTGGGCCCGGCCGGCACTGTCCGGCTCGCGGCGCCGTGGGCTGCCAGGGCTGGTGGTCGGCCTGGCCGCCGCCGCAGGGGTGGGCGCGTGGTACGGCTCGCAGTCCGCACCCTCGCTCGTGCACGGGCCCGGCACCATCACCGGCACCAAGGCGCTGCTGATCGCGTTGGTCGCGGCAGCCGTGGCGGCCGCTGTCGACGTGGGGATCGACGCGGGACTGGCGAGCCTGGCCAAGGACGGCCCCGCCCGCCGGCCCGTACCCTGGCCGGCCCGGCTCGGAGTGGCCACGCTGCTGCCCGTACTCGTCGCCGCGCCCCCGGCCTACGTCGTCGCCCGGGTCGTGCTGACGTGATCAGGCTGTTCAAGCTGGGCTTCTCGCTGGTGTTCCTGCTGGTGCTGCTGGTCGTCGCCGACCGGCTGGCAGCGGGGGTGGCCGGGCAGGTCGTCGCGGACCAGATCAAGAGCAGCGAGCACCTGGCGGAGACGCCCAAAGTCAGCGTCGAAGGCTTTCCGTTCCTCACCCAGCTGGTGGCCGGGAAGTACGACCAGGTCGATGCCACGGCCAACAACATCGCGCAGGGCGACGTCCGCGCCTCGGTCCTGACCCTGCACCTGCACGGGGTCCACCTCAAGGCGGCGGACGTACTCTCCCAGTCGGTCAAGGACATCCCGGTCGACGGGGCGGACGGCACGGTCCTGCTCAGCTATGCCGACGTCAACGCACTGGCCAAGCCGCAGGGCCTCACGGTCACCCCCGGGACGGCGGGCGACTTCACCGTCTCGGGGTCGGTCAAGGTGCTCGGGCAGACCATCAAGGGCAGCGGCACCGGGGCGGTCTCCGCCGTGCCGAGCGGCATCCAGGTCACGGTGAGCCACCTCAAGGTGGCCGGCCTTTCCTCGGCCGTGACCTCGGGCCTGGTCAACAAGCTGTCGTTCGTCATCCCGACATCGAGCCTCCCGTACGGCGTGAAGGTGCAGCAGGTCCGGTCAGATCCGACCGGCTTCACGGTGAGCGTGGAGAGCGGGCCGTTCACCATCCCGGTGGGGGGATGAACCGGAACGACGATGCCGACGTACCACCTCGCGTGGGTGGCTCTGCTGACTCCTCTGCGACCTCGGACGAGGCGCTGGTCAGAGCCGTCTATGCGGAACACGGGGGAGCTCTATTCGGGTACGTGCTGCGGTTGGTCGCCGGCGACCGGCAGCGGGCGGAGGACATCGTGCAGGAAACGCTGCTGCGGGCGTGGCGGCACCCCGAGGCTCTCGGGTCGGGCCGCGGCTCACTGCGCCCGTGGCTGTTCACGGTCGCGCGCAACCTGGTGGTCGACGCGCACCGGGCCCGGATGGCGCGGCCCCACGAGGTGGCCGACGACGTGCTCGCGCTGATCCCGGCGCCGGACGAGATCGAACGGGCACTGGTGTCCTGGCAGGTGGCGGACGCCCTCGAGTCGCTGTCCGCCGAGCACCGGGCGGTCGTGCTCGAGACCTACTACCGTGGGTCGTCGGTGGCCCAGGCCTCCGCCAGGTTGGGCATCCCGGCCGGGACCGTGAAGTCCCGCGCCTACTACGCGCTGCGGGCCCTGCGGCTCGCCCTGACCGAGCGGGGGGTGACCTTGTGACCGTCCCCGACGCGCACGAGGAGCTGCGCTTCTCTCTCGGTGCCTACGTGCTGGGTGCGCTGACGCCGGCGGAACGCGACGTCATCGACGCGCACCTGGCGGAGTGCCCGGGCTGCCTGGCCGAGCTGGACCAGCTGACCACCCTGCCGCTGTTCCTCGACCTGGTCTCGGGGGAGGAAGTCGCCCTCATGGGGTCGGGCAATGCCGCCCCTGACCCCCGGCTGGTGGACCGGGTGGTGGCAGCTGCGCTCGCCGAGCGTCGTGCTTCCCGGCGCAAGCGCTGGCTGGTCTCCGTCGCCGCTGCCGTCGTGCTCGTCACCGGGTCCTCCGTGGCCGGCGTGGCCCTGGCGCCGTCCGGACACGCTCCCGTGACCAACGCGGCCGTCTTCGACCAGACCGACGCCAGCACCCACGCCTGGGCCCGGATCGCGGTTCAGCAGAAGGGCTGGGGTGCGTCGCTGGAGCTCACGCTGAGCGGCGTTCCGGCCGGTGAGCACTGCAGGCTGGTCGCCGTGGGCAGGGACGGGACGACCGACGTGGCCGCCAGCTGGGAGGCGACCTACAAGGGGACCGCGACCCTGACCGGTGCCACGTCGCTGCAGCTGGCGTCGACCGCCGCGTACGACGTCGTGACCTTCGACGGCAAGCGGCTGGTGCACGTGCCCACGACCACCACCGCCCAGAGCTGACCCGCTGCGACCCGGTGCGGGCGCGCACCGGGAATGGCCGGCGGCCGTACATTGCTCGACCTCACGTGACCGGCGTCTACGTGCTGCTAGCAGTCCTGGCTGCCGTTGCCGTGCTCGGGATCCTCCGCCGGCGTCGGGACGGCCGGCTGCGCACGGTCGCGGCGCCCGCCACCGCAGCACCCCCGGACCTTGAGGTCCTGACCGGGCTGGGGTTCGCCCCTGGCGAGGCGGACGTGACGTTCGTGCAGTTCTCCAGCGCCTTCTGCCAACCGTGCCGGGCGACCCGGGCGATCCTCTCCGACGTGGCGGCGACCGTTCCCGGCGTCCGGCACCTCGAGATCGACGCCGAGGCCCAGCTGGAGGCCGTACGGGCGCTCGGGATCCTCCGTACGCCGACCACGCTGGTCGTCGACCGGAGCGGGCTGGTCGTGCAGCGTGCATCAGGCCAGCCGCGCAAGGCCGACGTGATCGCCTCGGCCGGCCGGATCATCCTGGGAGAGCCGCAGGTCAGGGCCCAGGTCTCGGATGGTGAGACGCGGTGACGAGAACAATGATCCGAAGTCGACAGCACCTCGGGCCAACTCCTACCATGCTGGTCGTGGAGGTCACCGAGCTCACCAAGCGGCGCGCGGTTGACCTGTGCCGAATGTCCGCCGGTCTCTGTCGCACCTGACCGGACGGCTCGCGCACCCTGCCCCGATGCCGTCCTGCACCGCGTCCCTCTGTCGTACGCGCGTTCAGGAGATCCTCGTGCCCAGCCCTTCCCCGTTCGTCGACCCGCGCGGTCAGCGGTTCGGCGCTGCCATCACCTCCGCGGTGCTGGCGATCGTCCTGCTCACCTCCGCCTGGTGGCTGCTCGCCGCCCAGGCGCTGGTCTTCGCCCTCGGTGCCAGTGATCTCGGGCGGCAGCCGTACGGGATCGTGTTCCGGCGGTTCGTCCGGCCGCGGCTCTCGCCACCGGCCGAGCTCGAGGCAGCTGCGCCTCCGCAGTTCGCCCAGCTGGTCGGGCTGGTGTTCGTGGTGGTCGGCGTCATCGGCTATCTCACCGGGGTGCCGGCTCTTGGCGCCGTCGCTACCGGCCTTGCTCTGGCCGCCGCCCTGCTCAACGCCGTGTTCGGGTTCTGTCTCGGCTGCGAGATGCACCTGCTGATCGTCCGTGCTTTCCCCCGAAGCCCCAGCAACCCTGCAACTCCCTAACCGCAAGGAAGGAACATCCCCATGAGCCGCTCCGACGTACTCGTCGATGCCGACTGGGTCGAGGCTCACCTCGGCGACCCCAAGGTCGTCCTGGTCGAGGTCGACGAGGACGTGTCGGCGTACGACAAGGGCCACATCCAGGGCGCCGTGCGCGTCGACTGGAAGCAGGACCTTCAGGACCCGATCCGTCGTGACTTCGTGAACAAGGAGCAGTTCGAGGCGCTCCTGTCCTCCCGTGGCATCGCCAACGACGACACCGTCGTGCTCTACGGCGGCAACAACAACTGGTTCGCGGCCTACGCCTACTGGTACTTCAAGATCTACGGCCACGAGGACGTCAAGCTCCTCGACGGCGGCCGCAAGAAGTGGGAGCTCGACTCGCGCGCAGTCACCGACGAGGCGCCGAACCGGCCGACCACGTCGTACACCGCGCAGGAGGCCCGTACGGACATCCGCGCGTTCCGCGACGAGGTCATCGCGGCCATCGGCAACCAGAACCTGGTCGACGTGCGCTCGCCCGACGAGTTCTCCGGCAAGATCCTCGCGCCTGCCCACCTGCCGCAGGAGCAGTCGCAGGTCGGCGGCCACATCCCCGGTGCCAAGAACATCCCGTGGTCCAAGGCGGCCAACGACGACGGCACCTTCCGCTCCGACGACGAGCTCAAGACGCTTTACGGTGACGCCGGCGTCGACCTGACCGGCAAGGACACCATCGCCTACTGCCGGATAGGCGAGCGCTCGGCGCACACCTGGTTCGTGCTGCACGAGATCCTCGACCTGCCCAAGGTCAAGAACTACGACGGCTCGTGGACCGAGTACGGCTCCCTGGTCGGCGTCCCGGTCGAGAAGGGTGCCTGATCGTGTGCACTGCACCAGTCGGCGGCGTTTCTGTGGAGGGAATTGACGTGGCGAAAGAGACAGTCATCCAGGGCACGGTCTCCAAGGGGGGCGAGCCGGTCGGTGGTGCCTACGTCCGGTTGCTCGACGGCTCCAACGAGTTCACCGCCGAGGTCGTGACCAGCGCGACCGGGCAGTTCCGGTTCTTCGCCGCGCCCGGCGCCTGGACGCTGCTCGCCCTGGCGCCCGGCGCCCGCGGCGAGACCGCGGTGAGCGCCGAGCAGGGCCAGATCACCGAGGTCCAGGTCTCCGTCGCCTAGCTCAACCCGGCAGGCGCCGCGTCCCGTTGGGGACGCGGCGCCTGTTTTGTTTGCTCCGGTGCTGCGCCGTTCGGCCGCATCAGGATGGGCCTCTCGGCGCTCTGGTGTGCGCCGGGCCGGGCCGATGCAACCGGTGCAGACCCTCTGAACCGGCAGGAGACCACGATGACCGATCCCACGAAGGTCGAGCGCGAGGCGCTGCTGGAGCTGCTCATGGACCTCGGTGGTCCACTGTGCTGGACCGGGCCCATCCCGTACAACGCTCTCGCGGCCAGGCACGCCACGGCAGTCAGGCAGGGCCGGCAGGCCGGGACAGACGCCGTGGCCATCCCCCTCCAGGGCCGCCCGGCCGGCAGCACCATCGCCGCCTAGTATTCGAGGCGTGAGCAGCCGCCTCGTCGTCAAGGTCACCGCCGGTACGGACGCTCCCGAGCGCTGCGCGCAGGCGTTCTCTCTCGCGAGTACGGCCGCCATCAGTGGCGTCGACGTCTCGCTGTGGCTCAGCGGTGAGGCCGCATGGTTCGCCGTACCCGGGCATGCCGCGGAGTTCGCGCTCCCGTTCGCCCCTCCGCTGATCGATCTGCTCGATGCCGTCATCGCAGGCGGCCGGGTGTTCCTGTGCAGCCAGTGCGCCGCCCGGCGCGGGATCGCGCAGGAGGCGATGCTGCCGGGCATCGAGATCGCCGGGATGGCCGCCTATCTCGAGCAGATCATGACCGAGGAGACCCAAGCCGTCGTCTACTGAGCCCTGAGGCCGCTTCCTGACGAGCGGCGCCCGGTCAGCGCCGCTCGATCCGGCGGAGGCCGCGGTCCGGGTGCCACGACTCGATGACGAGGTGGTCGGCGGGTGTGCCGACCCGGGTGTGCACGACCTCGAGCAGGTCGAGCGCGAACCGGTGGGAGCCGCCAGGACCCGGCGCCACCTCGGTCGCCACGCCGGCCAGCTTGGCGTCGCCCCTCCACGCGCTCTCCTCACCGGGGACGGCATCGACGGTCGGGCAGTGCAGGGCGAAGCGCGGATCGCGCTGCAGGTCGAGGGCTTTGACCGCGCCCGCCATCGAGCCGAGGAAGAGTCCCTCGTCGCTGAACTCCACCTCGCTCCCGCTGATCCGCGGCGAGCCGTCCCGCCGGATCGTGGCCAGGGTGGCGTGCTTGCGGACAGCAAAGCAGGCGCGGACCCGCTCGGCCAGGGCGGGCTGCGCCGCGGCAAAGTCGCTCCAGGTGGTCATGGCCGGATGATGCCCGCGACCACCGACAGAATTACGGCGGATGCCAGGCGCGGTCGGCGGTGCTGAAGGACCGTCCGTGACAGGGGGAGCCCCACAGTCCCCGGCCGGCGGCCCTGGCCTCCGCCTGCAGGCTCGCCAGCAGGCCGGCGAACCGGACCTGCGGCTCGTACGGGTAGGCCCGGCCCAGGCCGTCGGCGACCAGCAGGCCGGCGAGCAGGCGCCCGTCCGGCAGCCAGACGTCCCACAGGTCGCGCCCGTAGCGGTCGGTCTGCCCGCCAGGCTCGTACGCCGCCCGGACGGTCAGCCCGGTCAGCAGGTGCTTGGCGTAGTCGGAGGCGACCGCCCCGAAGCAGGCCACGGGAGTGCCCGGCTTGACCGTCTCCGGGGTGTCGACGCCGATCACCCGGACCCGGACCGTGGGCTGCCCGGGCAGCCGGGCCAGCAGGGTGTCCCCGTCCACGACGCGCACCACGGTGGCGGACAGAGCGTCCGCGGGGACCGGGGGCGAGCGGCTGAACAGCTGGTGCTCGACGGCGGTGGAGGGTTGCCAGGCGGCCGGCGGTCGTCGCGCTCCGCAACCGGCCACGGAGAGGACGACCAACAGCCAGCCGACCAGGCGCCGGACAGCCGGCGGCCGGACGGGGCCGAGGGGCGGAGTGAACAGGGACATGGCTCGATCCTGTGCGGCTCGAAGCGGAGAGCCCAGGCAGATCGCGAGCCTGTGGAGGAAAAGCCGTCCTGTGGAGGACGTATAGAAACTGTCCGACCCTGCCGATCCGACATCTATGGCGGACCCGGCAGGACAGCAGAGCCCTGTCCACCCCCCGCCTCCGCCCCCGCCGCCACCCGGCTGGCGGCCCGCAGCCCCGCCGACCCCAGCCGCCACGGTCACCAAGACCCGTCCCCGCCGGCGAACCCTGCTGCGCCTGGTCGGGCTCGCCGTCCTCGTCCTGGCCCTGGGCGGCGCCTGGGTCGTGGTTCACGGGCTCGAGGCCCGCAGCCGGTTGACGGCGGCGCAGGGTCAGCTGCCAGCCCTGCGCAACGACATCGTCCACGGAGACCAGACCGCCGCGCGCCGGCTGCTGACCCAGGTCTCGGCGGAGACAGGACGGGCCCGGAGCCTCACCTCCGACCCGGTCTGGGCGGCGTACGAGAAGCTGCCGTTCCTCGGCTCGTCGCTGCGGACCACCCGCGGGCTGACCGTCGCAGCGGACCAGCTCAGCCGGACGGTGCTGCCGCCGCTGCTGACCGCCGGTGGCGTCCTCGACCCCGCCTCGCTCCGGACGGCGGGGGCGTCGATCCAGCTCGCGCCGATCATCGCCGCCAAGCCCTCGCTCGACCGAGCAGCCGCCGCGGCCAAGGCCGTGCAGGCCGAGGTGGCGGCGCTGCCGTCGAACGGCCTGCTCCACCAGGTGTCCGATGCCAGAACCAGCCTGCTCGGCCAGCTGGACAGCCTGACCTCCACCACCGAAACTGCCGCAACAGCAGCGGGTCTGGTCCCGTCGATGCTCGGCGCCGAGGGGCCACGCACCTACTTCCTCGCCTTCCAGAACAATGCCGAGGCACGTGGCACCGGCGGCCTGATGGGCGCGTTCGGGGTCGCGGTCGCCGACCACGGGCGGATCACGGTGACCCGTACCGGAAGTGATGCCGAGCTGACCCAGTTCGCCAAGCCGGTGGTCAGCCTCGGGCCGGAGTACGACTCGCTGTACGGGGGATTCGGTGCCGCCACCGACCTGCGCGAGTCCAACATGAGCCCGCACTTCCCGGACGCTGCGCAGATCTGGAGCGTGATGTGGCAGAAGCAGTCACATCAGCACGTCGACGGGGTGCTCGCCCTGGACCCGGTCGCGATGTCCGCCATCCTCGACGCCACCGGACCGGCCAGCCTGGCGGACGGCAGCAAGGTCAGCGGTTCCGACGTCGTCGAGTTGACGGAGGAGAAGGCGTACGACACGTTCACCGACCCGACCGTGCGCAAGGAGTACCTGCAGCAGGTGGCCCACGCCATGTTCGCGCAGCTGATCAGCGGCGGCGGGTCGGCGAAGTCGTTGGTGACCGGTCTGGGGCACGCGGTCGGCACGGCGCACCTGCTGCTGTGGAGCGCGCACCCCGCAGAGCAGGCGCAGCTGGCGACGTTGCCGATCTCCGGGGTCCTGACCGAGACGCCGGGCCCGTACGCGCAGCTGGTCGTCAACAACGCGGCTGGGGGCAAGCTCGACTACTACCTCGGCCGCAGGCTCAGCTACACCGCTTCGCCTTGTACGGCGGGAATGCGCAGCTCGACGATCACCGTGACGTTGACCAACAACGCACCGGCAAGCGGCCTCTCCGCGTACGCGCTCACCCGTGCCGACAAGCCTTCGCATCCCTACCCGCCGGGCCAGAACAAGACCCTGGTCAGCATTTTCGCCGCCGTCGGCGCGCAGCTGACCTCGGCGACGTTGGACGGGAAGCCGGTCCTGATGCAGGCCACGGTCGAGCGCTCGCACCCGCGCTTCTCCCGCTATCTCGAGCTCGACCCGGCCACCAGCGGCACCCTGGTGCTCCATCTGGAGGAGCCGTCGGCGGCCAATAGCCCCATCGTGCCGGTGCAGCCTCTTGTGATGGCCCAAGTCACTCATGTTCAGGTGCCCTCCTGCCGATAGGACGGCGACGATCCATCCGAATCACGACGCTGAGGGTGAAACGCGTGGGCACGAACGAAAGGGGACAGCGGTGATGAGACGACTCCTCGCTGTTGTTGCTGCGAGCATCGCTGTAATCGGCACCTCTGCGGGCGCGGCCCTCGCGCAGTACCCGCCCTCGACCTCAAGTGGCTCCGTCAGTGCCACGACAGTGACCCTCGGCAACTCGGTCCAGTTCGCGGGCTCCGGCTTCGCGGCGGGCAGCAAGGTCACCGTCTCGGTCAACGACGCGGTGTACGCGACGCTGGTCGCCGGTGCCTCCACGTCGTCGGCGCTGGGAAGCTCGACGGCGCACGTCAGCACTGTCGCGTACGTCCGCCCCGTGGCGTCCACCACCGTCGGTGCCGCATCGACGTTCTCGATCCGGGTCACCTTGAACAAGGTCGGCCTGAACGTCCTCACCGGCACCGGTGTCGACCCGGCCGGCAACCCGCGGGTCGTGACGGCCGACGTCACCGTGGCCGCGGCCGTCGCAGCCCCGGCCAGCGAGAGCAGCAGCCTTCCGTTCACCGGCAGCTCGGTCATCATCCCCGGTCTCATCATCGGGCTGACCATGATGGCCGGCGGCTTCCTGCTGCTGACCACCGTCCGCTCGCGTCGCGTCGGCAGCGCCCGCAGCTGACCTCGTACTGCCTGAACGACCCCGTGTGAGCCTCGCGCGGGGTCGTTAGGCTGTCCGGATGGACGACTCCACCCCGCTGGACCTCGGCGACGCCGCAGCGTCGGTCCACCTCGGCGACACCTCGGGCGCCGACTTCATGCCGCCCGCCACCGCCGACCTGCACCCGGCGTTGTTACCGCTGTCCTGGCTGCTCGGCACCTGGCGTGGTCACGGCCGTGGCGACTACCCGACGATCGAGGAGTTCAGCTACGGGCAGGAGATCGTCTTCTCCCATCACGGCAAGCCGTTGCTCGAGTACACCAGCCGCAGCTGGTCCCTCGACGACGCCCGGCCGCTCGCCTTCGAGACCGGATACCTGAGGCCCAAGCCCGACGGCATCGTCGAGGCGGTGATCAG
>JAWWOL010000419.1:0-8278 GCA_033851695.1 Frankiales bacterium | reverse complement strand
CCATCACCCGCATGCCGCGCTGCAGCGACTCGGCCACGTTCTCGGCCATCTGCCGCCAGATGTTGACGGTGAGGAACAAGCCCTCGCCGTCCTTCCACTCGTTGGTCTGGCGGTCCAAGTAGCGCGGGGTCGACGCGATGCGGAACTTCGCGACGGCCGCACCACTGGGGGTGAAGCGCAGCTCGGGATCGTCGACGAGGTTGCCGACGATGGTGATGGTGGTGTCGTTAGCCATGGATCGTCCTTATTGAAAGGGCAACGAGATGCGGACGGTAGGGCGAAACGGTGAGGCCGGCCCGAGGAGGTGCTAGTGCATCTCGGGACGAAGGAGCTTGGTGCGCAGGACGGACTCGTTGAGGTTGAGCTGGCGGTCGAGCTCCTTGACGGTGACCGGCTCGGCGGTCAGGTCGATGACCGCGTAGATCCCCTCGGCCTTCTTCTTGATCTCGAACGAGAGCCGGCGACGGCCCCAGATGTCGACCTTTTCCACCGAGCCGCCACCCTGGCGAACCACGTTGAGGAACTGATCGAGTGACGGAGCGACGGTGCGCTCCTCGAGATCGGGATCGAGGATGATCATCAACTCGTAGCGACGCATAGCTAACCCACCTCCTCTGGACTAATCGGCCACGGTCTCTCCGCGGCAGGAGGGTTACTGCGTAGAACGCAACGAGCAAGGCTACCAGCAGAGGCAAGGGCGGCTGGAGCCGTGAGATCGAGGCGCGGGCGGTGGGCATGGCAGGGACGCTACGGCCAACCGGCGACAGGTGCTGCTGCCGTGCACAGGCGGCCGATCCGTCCACAGGGCAGACTTCGGGGATGACATCCGCGCCGGGACGTGCCGCCAGCGGCCGCCGCCGGCTCGCGATCGCATCCTTCCGCGCCTCCCGCGACGGCCGGATCTACACCCGCCTGGCCTTGGACGCGACCCCGGTTCTCGGTTACGTCGAGCGGACGCGGGCCCGTACCGGGGTGCCGGTCACCATCACCCACGTCGTCGCCGCGGCTCTCGCCCGCGCCATCAGGGACGTGCCCGAGGTACGGGCCCGGGTCGTCCTCGGCCGCGCCCTGCCGCTCGAGGACTGCGCGATCAGCTTCACCGTCGACGTGGACGGCGGTGCCGACCTGGCACCGATCCGGGTCGACGCGGCCGACCGGAAGACGCCGGCCGAGATCGCCGCCCTCGTCCGCCCGGCCGTCGAGCGGGTCCGCCAGGGCCGGGACCCCGCCCACCGCCGCGGTGCCACCTGGGTTGCCAGGCTGCCGTGGTGGGGGCTGCGGGCCGGCCTCGGGGTCGCCGGCTTCGTGTTCTCCGGGCTGGGCCGGCCCGCCTTCGGCCAGTCCGCGTTCCCGCTGGGCGCAGCGCTGGTCTCCAACGTCGGCCCGCTCGGCCTCGACGAGGCGTTCCTCGCGCCGATGCCGATGGCCCGGGTGCCGCTCTACCTGGCAGTCGGCGCGGTCAGGGACGCGGCGATGGTGGTCGACGGCGAGCTCGCCGTACGGCCCCAGGTCGTGCTGGTCGCGACGGGTGACCACCGGCTCATCGACGGGGCGCACGCTGGCCAGGTCGTCGCGATCCTGCGCGACCTGCTCACCCACCCGGACAAGCTCGACCTGCCCTGGCCCTGACCGCCCGGCAACCGTCGCTGCCGGATGTGATGATGTGCTCGTGCGTATCGCGACGTGGAACGTCAACTCCGTCACCGCCCGGCTGCCGCGGTTGCTCGACTGGCTCGAGAAGACCGCGCCCGATGTCCTGTGCCTGCAGGAGACCAAGGTCGCCGAGGACGGCTTCCCCCGTACGGAGGTCGAAGGGCTCGGCTACGAGGTGGCGCTGCACGGCGACGGCCGGTGGAACGGGGTGGCCATCCTGTCTCGGGTCGGCCTGACCGACGTGACCCGTGACCTGACCGGCCAGCCGGGCTTTCCCACACCGGACGTCCAGGAGGCGCGGGCCCTGGGCGCCACCTGCGGGCCGCTGCGGATCTGGTCGGTCTACGTGCCGAACGGGCGCACCCCGGAGGACCCGCACTACCCGTACAAGCTGGCCTGGCTCGAGGCCCTGCGCACCACCCTGGCCGGGGAGGTCGGGGCGCCGAGGCCGTTCGCGGTCTGTGGCGACTTCAACGTCGCGCCAACGGATGCGGACGTCTGGGACCCCAAGCTGTTCGTCGGCTCGACGCACGTGACGCCCGCCGAGCGGGACGCCCTCGCCCGGCTGCGCGAGCTCGGCCTGCAGGACATCGTCGGCCGGCCGATGAAGTACGACACGCCCTTCACCTACTGGGACTACCGGGCCGGCAACTTCCACAAGAACTTCGGCATGCGCATCGACCTGGTCTACGCGGACGCGCTGCTGGCGGCGGCGGTCACCGACGCCTACATCGACCGCGAGGCCCGCAAGGGCACCGGCCCGTCGGACCACGCGCCGCTGGTCGTCGACGCGGATCTCTCGGCCCCCAGCCGCGGACTACCCTGAAGTCCATGCTCATCGGTGCCCACGTCGACCCCGAAGCCCCCCTCGTCGCCGCGCGGGAGCGCAACGCGGATGTCGTGCAGTTCTTCCTGGCCGACCCGCAGAGCTGGAAGCGGCCCGTGCCTCGGGAGGACGCCGACGAGCTGCGGGCGTCCGACGTGGCGATCTACATCCACTCGCCCTACCTGGTCAATGTGGCAAGCCCCAACAACCGGGTACGGGTCCCCAGCCGCAAGATCATCGACCAGCACGCCGAGGCGGCGGCTGCCGTCGGGGCGCGGGGGCTCATCGTGCACGGCGGTCATGTCGGCAGGGACGACGACCCGCAGACCGGTTTCGAGAGCTGGCGCAAGACGTTCGAGCGGGCCTCCTGGCCCCTGCCGATCCTGATCGAGAACACCGCCGGCGGGGACAACGCCTGTGCCCGCACGCTGGAGGACATCGCCCGGCTCTGGGACGCGGTCGGCGACCTCGGTGCCGGCTTCTGCCTCGACACCTGCCACGCCTTCGCGGCCGGTGAGGAGCTGCTCGACATCGTCGACCGGGTCAAGGCGGTCACCGGGCGCATCGACCTGGTCCACCTCAACGACTCCAAGGACCCGTTCGAGTCCGGGCGCGACCGGCACACCAACGTCGGCGACGGGACCATCGACCCCGAGCTGCTCCTCGCCGTGGTGCGCGCCGCCGACGCGCCGGTCATCTGTGAGACCCCGGGCGGTGTGGACGGGCAGTCGGCCGACATCGCCTTCCTGCGCAGCAAAGTCGGGCGCTAGCCCACCCAACCTCCACCGGTGAAGGCGATGACATAGGTGACCATCAGCGCCGGTGCCACCGTCAGATAGGCGCGGTGCACCCAGCCCTTGCGCAGCGATGCCTTGGCCAGCAGCAACCACAACGGCCACCAGAGCAGCGTCCCGCGTCCCACGGACAGATAGAAGCCGGACAGGGCGAACGCGAGCACCTGCCCGCCGACATAGACCGTCTCACCCCAGCGCCGGCGGCGGACGAGGACCACGGTCAGGACGAGACCGACTGCCACCGCGACGATCTCCTGGCCGAACGACCACGCATAGGGCGCAGGCTGATTGACGTCGGTGGCCGCCGACCAGGTAGCCGAGAGCGCGTGCCACGGCAGGGTCAGGTGCCGCGCCCACGGCGGGCCGGCCTGCGCGTGCACCCAGGCCGCCCAGTCCCCGGTCAGGTGCTGGAGGTAGCCGAAGTACGCCGCCGTAGCCACGAACGGCCCCGCCAACCACGCCGTCTGCCGGTCGACCAGAGATTTGCCGGCCCGCTGTCGTACGACCAGATGCTCGACCAGCAAGGCGATCCCGAGGAACAGACCGGTGATCCGTACAGTCGCGGACAGCCCGGCGAGGATGCCAGCGGCGGCCCAGCGATCCCGCCGGGCCGCCAGCCACGCCGTCAGCGCGAAGGCCAGGAACAGCGACTCGGAGTAGCCCGCCGCGAGGAAGACCGCGAACGGCGACAGGACGAAGTAGAGCACCGTGCGCTCGGCCAGCTCACCGTGACCCGAGCCGTCCTCGTACGCGGTCAGCCGCGCAAGTGCCGACACAGCAACGGATCCAGCCGCCGCGGACACCACCAGCGCGGCCAAGGTCCAGTTGCGTACCACGAGGTGGACGACTCGGAGCGCGGCGGGTTCGCCGGGAAAGAACGCCACCACGCCCGGTTGACCGGCGACCACGCGCGGGTAACCGCTCTGGGCGAGCTGCACGTAGTAGTCGGCATCCCAGTGCTGCCAACGGCTGACCAGCGCGCGCCAGCCGCCCTCGACGGTGTCGTGCAGAACATGTGCCGAGACGATGGTCAGCAGGACCAGCGTGATCCGGCTGAGCCACCAGATGACCAGGGCGGCCCGTCGGTCGGACGGCAGGGCCGGGGTACGCGGGCTAGGCGTACTCGAGCTCGTCACCCACCAGCCCGTCCGCCTCGTCCTCCGGGATGTCCCGGGCTTCCGGCGCCCCGTCGAGGATGCCGCCGGCCGGGTCGTCCATGCCCGAGTTGCGGACGACGTCGTACTCCGGACGCAGGATGTCCCGGACCACCAGCGCGATCAGCACGAGCAACGCGATGTCCCGGATCCAGATCGCCGCGAAGAACCACATCTCACCGATGCCCTGCGACCCGTTGTCGCCCTTGTCCAGGTTGATGAAGTAGTAGAACCGGGTCGTCACGACCATGAGCTCGGTCAGCTGCCACACCAGCAGCAGCCGCCACCTCGGGAGGGCGAGCACGACGATCGGGAGATACCACAGCGCGTACTGCGGAGAGAAAACCTTGTTGGTCAACAGGAACACGGTGAGGATGAGGAACAGCACCTGCGGTACGCGCGGCCGGCGCGGGGCCTTGAGGACAAGCGCGGCGACCAGCACCAGGCCGATGACGAGGCACACCGCAACCAGTTCGTTCAGCAGGGTCGGCGAGCTGGCCCCGGCCTGGACCGCGATCGCCGACCGGGCCACCCCGTCGGCGCCGATGTGCTTGGGCAGCACCTTGTCGAGCTGGAACCACAGCGAGTCCCAGTCGGCGGCGCGGGTCTGGTTCAGCTCCCAGAACCTCAGCCAGCTGTGCCGCCACAGAAGGATGATCGGCACGTTGACGACCGACCAGGACAGCGCGGCGCCGAAGAGCACGATCGACCACTCGTGCAGCTTCTTCGCCCGGTAGCACAGGAGCAGCAGGGCACCGAGCAGCGCGAGGGGATAGAGCTTGGTGGCGATGCCGAGGCCGATGAAGACGCCGCACCACAGCGGCCGCCCCCGCGCCCAGGCGAGCATGGCGAAGCCGGTGAGCGCGCAGGCCAGCATGTCCCAGTTGGTGTAGAGGTGGAACAGCAGCAGGGGTGAGAACGCCAGCAGGGCCGCGTCCCAGGGACGTCTGCCCGACAGCTTGACCGTCACGGCCGCGAGCAGGATCGCTGCCCCGCCGAGGATCCCGGCGGTGATGGTGAAGAACCACTGGGACCGGTACTGCGTCGGTGCGAGGTCGGCGGCGCGGGCGGCGACCTCCATCACCCCGCCCATGACCACGGGATACTCCACCGCGTGGTCCCGGTAGGGGATCTTGTCGGCGTTCAGCTCCTCGGCCCAGTAGAGGGCGTAGATGTCGGAGTAGCACAGCCGGGTGTACTGGTACTCGTTGGTGTAGCCGTGCGTCATGCAGGTGGCCTTCTGCACCCACCCGAACGTCGCCGTCACGGCCGTCCCCATGGTGACGATGACCATGATGCTGAACAGCCAGCGCCGGACCGCCGCGTGCCGGCCGAGCGGACCGCCCAGCACCGTGCTTCCGCCGGCGATGAACGGGTCGTCGTGGGTCGGCGCCACCACCGTGTCGTACGTCACGGGCGCGGCGGGCAGCTCGAAGTCAGACGTCATGCGGGGCATCCTCCCGCATGACGGCGCGCGACGTGGCGGGGGTCCGCCGCGAGTCGCTCACGACTTCCGTACGGGACTGGCGCTCATCCACCCGCTGCCGTACTCGGTGCACCTGCCCCAGCGGCTCCTGCGGTGGTCGTCGGTGCTGCAGACGTCGTCGTCGGTGGCGGCGAGGAGGTCGTGGTCGGCGCCGCATTGGTGGTCGTCGGCGCAGCGGTGGTGGTCACCGGCGGCACCGTCGTGGTGGCCGTCGGCCTGGTCGTGGTCGGCTTGGGCGAGGCGGTGGTCCTGGTCGGGGTCGGCGAGAGCGTGGTCGTCGTCGGTGACGGCGTCGCAGGCGCCGACGGGGTGACCGTGCTGCCCGGCTTGGGACCGAAGTAGTAGGCCGGCTTCGGGAACTGCACGACCGGCTTGCCCTGCATGGCCTTGGTCATGAACTCCTGGAAGATGCCCGCCGGGATCTGCCCGCCGAAAACTCCCGTGGAGAACCCGGGGATGTCGGTCAGCGGTGTCACCGCGGCAGCGTGGCCGACCCACACGGCGGTGACCAGCTGGCCGTTGTTCTGTGCCGGCCCGGTGCAGCCGATGAACCAGGCGTTGGTGTTGTTCTGCGTGGTTCCCGTCTTGCCGGCGACCGGGCGGTTGCCCAGCGCCGCGCCCTTGCCGGTGCCGGCCGTGACCACCTGCTGCATCGCATAGGTGACGTCGGACGCCACGGCCTGCTGGATCAGCTGACTCGCCTTGGGGTGGGAGCTGTAGATCGTGTCGCCCTTGTAGGTCTTCACCGACCGGACCAGGAACGGCGTCACCTTGCGCCCCCCGTTGCACAGCGTCGCGTAGCCGACGGCCTGGTCAATCGGGTGCACCGGGTAGACCCCCAGCGCGATCCGGTCGCTGGTGACGCCGTTGTCGGCGAGCGAGATCGACTGCGGAATCCCGGCGTTGTGCGCGACGACGGCGACGTTGGGCGGCCCGACCTGCTTGGCCAACGGCACATAGATCGTGTTGATCGACTGGGCCAGCGCGGTGTCGAGCTGGCAGTTGTTGCAGACCTCGCCGCTGTCGTTGTGGATGTCGGGATTCGGCGGATCAGGGAGCACCGCCGGCCCGTTCATCCGGGTCAGGATGCCGGCGACGTGATAGGTCTCCGCCGCCGCGAGCACATAGGGCTTGAACGACGACCCGGGCTGGAACAGGCCCTGCGTCGCCAGGTTGAGGCAACCGCCCTGGCGTACGGAACAGTTGCCGTCCGTGGAGCCCTGACCGCCGTACATCGCCCGGATGGCGCCGTCCGCGGGCTGCATCGCGACGAGCGCGCCGACCGGCGGGTCGGTGGACTTGACCCCCTTGACCACGTTGTTCAGCTTGTCGTCCTCGGCCTGGATCGCCGCGGCCTGCGCGTTCTTGTCGATGGTCGTGACGATCACCGTGCCCAGCGCCAGCGCGTTCTCGTCGACGTTGTTGGCCGTGATCTCCTTCTGGACCGCGTCGATGACGAACGCGTTGGGCCCGGTCACCCGTCGGGGCACGTACTTGATGACCTGCTTGATCGGGTAGACGGTCGCGTCGCGCTGGGCCTGGGTGAGCCAGCCCTTCTTGACCATGCCGTCCATCACGTAGGTCCAGCGGGTCTTCGACTGCGTGGGGTGCACCAGCGGGTCGTAGTAGGACGGGCGCTGGATGGCGGCCGCCAGCACGGCACCCTCGGCGACCGTGAGCTTGCCGACGTCCTTGCCGAAGTAGGCCCGCGACGCGGCCTGGATGCCGTTGGCGCCGCGGCCGAAGTAGATCGTGTTCAGGTAGTCGGTCAGGACGCTGTCCTTGGACCGGGTCTGCGTGAGCTTGACCGCGATGACCACCTCGCGCAGCTTGCGGGACAGCGTCCGCTGCTGGGTGAGGTAGGCGTTCTTGGCGTACTGCTGGGTGATGGTCGACCCACCCTGCACGGACCCGCCGGTCGCGTCCACGTAGAGCGCCCTGGCGATGCCGGTGATCGAGATGCCCGGCTCACTGAAGTAGTTGCGGTCCTCGGCGGAGAGCACCGTCTCCCAGACCGGCTTGGGGATCTGCTCGAACGTCACGTCGACCCGGTTGGTCGCGCCGATGTTGCCGAGCAGGCTGCCGTCGGAGTAGAGCACCGTGGTCGCCTGCGAGGTTGCCACCGCGCTCGCCGCGGGGATCGGCGTGGTGAACCACAGGAAGGCCACTCCGGCGACGACGAGCAGGAAGCCGGTGAGGCAGGTGACCCACACCATCCGCCAGGTCGGCGTGTAGCGGCGCCAGCCCGTGCGGGGCTTGCGCACCTTCTTGCCCGGCGTCTTGGGCGTGGCCGGCGTGTTGGGGGTGCCGGCTCTGCCGGCCGAGGGGCGCGCCGAACCCGGCTGGGCTGGGCGGCGACGGGGCG
>JAWWOL010000388.1:0-4491 GCA_033851695.1 Frankiales bacterium | reverse complement strand
GAGGAGAGCGCGTTGACCACGGAGGCACCGACGCCGTGCAGCCCGCCGGTGGCGGTGTAGGAGCCGCCGCCGAACTTGCCTCCCGCGTGCAGCTTGGTGAAGACGACCTCGACGCCGGACAACCCGGTCTTGGGCTCCTTGTCGACCGGGATGCCACGGCCGTTGTCGTGCACCTCGGCCGAGCCGTCAGGGTGGAGGAAGACCTCCACCCGGTCGCAGGCGCCGGCCAGCGCCTCGTCGACGGCGTTGTCGATGATCTCCCAGAGGCAGTGCATGAGGCCCCTGGAGTCGGTCGACCCGATGTACATGCCGGGACGCTTGCGGACCGCCTCGAGACCCTCGAGGACGAGCAGGTTCCGGGCCGAGTAGGCGTCCGGCTCGAACTCCCCGTCGCTGCGGGCGTGGAGGGTCTGGGTCACCCAACGAGGTTACCGGCGGGCCAGGACACGTCCGGTCCGACGCACCGGTGACCACCGACTCGCCCGATCTGACGGGGCCATCCGGCGTCCGCCGTCCGGGTGGTCGCGTAGGCTGAACGACACGCCGTGATGCAGATGTGACGTGCTGGGAGTTCGTCCGTGCTGTGAGATGGGCACCAGCAGGTAGGCATGGAACGGGCTGTACGCGCAGAGCGAACCAATACTGTGGGTCTGCGGGGAACGAACACCAGTTGAACCGGTGTTGGAACCTCTGACCACCCGCAACCACCGAGAAGAGAGGGCGACGTGACCTCAGCACTTGCCTCGCACCCTCCCCTGACGGCTGCCGATCGCTGCGACCGTTGTGGCGCCCAGGCCTACATCCGCGTGACCCTGGCCGCCGGCGGAGAGCTGCTGTTCTGCGCCCACCACGGCCACGCCCACGAGAACAAGCTGCGCCAGATGTCGACCGCGTTCCAGGACGACAGCGCCCAGCTGGCCGCCGCCCCGGCTGCCGCTCCCGAACCCGAGCGCTGAGCCGCCCCGACAGCGACCCGAGAGGCCCCGGACGACGTGTCCGGGGCCTCTCGGCGTCCTGGACGGCGTCCGGCCGTTTCGGCCCGCCCGGCCCGGGCAGGTGCTGCCCATGATCTTGCGCTGGGTGTGGCGAGCGGTCGCGATGTTCGTGGGACGGCGGTTGTGGGCCGCCTGGCAGCGGCGTCGGCAGCAGGGCGATGTGACCTACCCGCCCGGCCCCACCTACCAGAGCGGCCCGCCCGGCCCGACCGGGCACCGCAGCCGGCGCAGGCGGGGCTCAGTGTCACGCTGACCCGGTGACCCTCGCCCTGCTCGCGTCCCGGGTGGAGGCGGCCGTCGACCGTCGGCTGGCCCGCGCGCTGTGGCGCCGCGGCTGGCGGGTCCGGATGCTGGCCTTCACGACGTACGGCGTGGCAGCCGACGCCGGCGAGCCCGGCCGGGTCCGGCTGATCGGCCGGGCGCTGCTGACCGGCACGCCCGGTCCCGAGACCGAGCTGGTGCGGGGCTGGCGCCGCTTCACCACCGTGCCGCTGCCGGGGGTGGCCGTCGAGGTCTCGCTGGGAGACCTGCGGACGACGGTGCACACCGACCGCGGCGGCTACGTCGACACGACGGTGCAGGTCGACCTCCAGCCCGGCTGGCACGACCTCACCCTCACCCCAGCGCACGGCCAACCCGCCACCGGCCGGGTCCGGGTCGTCGGCCCGCAGGAGCGGGTCGGCATCGTCAGCGACATCGACGACACGGTGATGATCACTGCGCTTCCCCGGCCGCTGCGCGCCTTCTGGAACACCTTCGTGCAGCACGAGTCGACCCGCCGGCCGGTGGCCGGGATGCCGCAGCTCTTCCGGCACCTCGCCGGCGACGGGCCCGAGCCGTTCACGGCGTACGTGTCCACCGGGCCGTGGAACGTGGCCCCGTCGCTGGAACGGTTCCTGGCCCGGCACGGGTACCCGCCCGGCCCGCTGCTGATGACCGACTGGGGGCCGACGGAGGACCGGTGGTTCCGGTCCGGGCGCCAGCACAAGCACGACAGCCTGCGGCGGCTGCTCGCCGACCTGCCCGCACTGAGCTGGACCCTGGTGGGCGACGACGGCCAGCACGACCCGGCTCTCTACGACGACCTGGCCGCCGAGCATCCCGACCGGGTCGACCGGGTGCTCATCCGCCAGCTGACCGCGGCCGAGCAGGTCCTGACCCACGGCTCCCCCACGGCCCGGCCGGGCGAGGGAGCCCATGACCGGCCGGTGCCGGCCGGGGTGCCGGCCCTGCGCGGACCGGACGGCGACGCGCTCATCCGGGCGCTCGGCGGCGGCACCCCAGGCATGTGACCGAGGCTCAGCCCGCGCGGGCGGCGAGCATCCGCCGCACCTGGTCCGCCCGGCCCTCGACCGTCCGGCCCACCAGCGGGGAGATGTCCGCACGGTGCGCGGCATCCACGGCCCTGACGAGACCGGCCTCGTCCACCCCGACCACCGGGAACATGAACGACGTGGTGGCCAGCGAGAGCACCATGCCGGCGCGGGACAGCTCCGGCAGCACCTCCACGTAGCGATCGGCGAAGGGCGCCAGGATCTCGGCCTGCGCGGGCTGCCAGAACGCGGCCGCCAGCTCGCCGAGCGAGCCGAGCGGGACGGTGCGGTCCTCCATCCCCGCCTGCCAGGCCACGGCCTTGGCGTCCGGGTCGGGCTGGGCCGCCTCCGCGGCGAGTGCGCGCACCCAGGCGTCCGGGTCGGGGTCCTGGGCCTTGAGCGCGGCGAGCTCGTCCCGGTCGAGCCGGTCGAGCGCCGCGACCCGGGTGAGCGCGCGCCAGCGCAGGTCGACGTCCGTGCCGGCGAGACGGCGCAGCTCGGCCAGCTGGTCGTCGGTGGTCGCGGTGCGGGCCAGGGAGCGTACGGCGGCATGGCGGCGCGCGCCGCCGGACTCGGCGAGCAGCAGGCAGGTCTGCGCGACCGAGGCGAGCAGCTCGTCCCGGTCGGCGTCCGGCGACCAGTGCTCGGCAGCCTGCACCGCGAGGCGCAGGAACGGCTCGATGACCGCATCGGTGCTCTCCCGGCGCAGGACGCCGTTGGCGCACCGCACGAAGTCGGCCGCCCGCACCGCGCGGACCACCATCGCGTCCCACACCGTCTGGACGGCCACCGCCCGCGAGATCGCGCGCGGCAGCAGCCCGGCGGACTCGACGAGAGCCGCGAGCGAGGCGTCATCGGGCCGGACCCCGGCGAAGGTCAGGTCCTCGTCGTTGAGCAGGAACAGCTCCGGCGGCCCGCCCTCGGGCGAGAGGGTCGCCGTGCGGCCACCGAGGTCGACGGCGACCAGCTCCCGGCGCACCAGGCCGTCAGCCGCACGGTCGTAGACGCCCACGTCCAACCGGTGCGGCCGCGGGTCCCCGCCTGACGGACCTTGCGCAGTCAGCAGGTAGCCGTCCTCCGCATGCTCGAGCGAGAGCTCATCGGTGCCGGCCGTCTCCAACCAGCCGGTGACCCACCCGGAGAGGTCCCTGCCGCTGGCGGCGGCGAGCTCGGCGACCAGGTCGTCGAGGGACGCGTTGCCCCAGGCGTGCTTGGCGAAGTAGGTGCGCAGCCCGGCGACGAACGCGTCCTCCCCGACATAGGCGACGAGCTGCTTGAGCACGCTCGCGCCCTTCCAGTAGGTGATGTCGTCGAACCCGGCGGCGGCCTCGGCGACGTCGGACACCACCTGCCGGATCGGGTGCGTCGTGGGCGCGCGGTCGGCGCGGTAGCCGGCGAGCTTCGCGCCGGTCAGGAAGCCGGCCCACTTGTCGGTGAACTCGGTGGCCGCTGCACATGCCCAGTTGGCAGCCCACTCGGCGAACGCCTCGTTGAGCCACAGGTCGTCCCACCAGCGCATCGTGACGATGTCGCCGAACCACATGTGCGCCATCTCGTGCAGCAGGACCGCTGCCCGCTCCTCGCGCTGGCCGTGCGTCGGCGCGTTGCGATAGACGAGCGAGTCGCCCCAGGTCACGCACCCGTAGTTCTCCATGGCGCCGCCCATGTCGGGCACGAAGACCTGGTCGTAGCGCTGCTGGGGGAACGGCATCGCGAACCGCTCACCGAAGAAGGCGAGGCCCGTGGACGTGAGCCCGAACAGCTCCTCGGCGTCGCGGTCGAGGAAGGAGGCCAGCGACTGTCGGCAGTAGAGACCCAGGTCGTACCCGTCGCGCTCGGCGCGCCGCTCGTGGAACGGGCCGCCGTTCACGACCGGGACGTAGGTCGACAGCGGCGGCGTGTCGGCGAACACCCAGCGCTTTCCGTCCTCGGTGTCCTCGATCTTGACGGCGCCGGTGTTGGACAGCACGGTCCACGTGTCGGGAGCCAGCACGGTGAAGGCGTGCACCGCCTTGAGGTCCGGCTGGTCGAAGCAGGCCCAGGCGCGCCGCGCGTCGTCGGGCTCGAAAGAGGTCCACACGTAGACCTGCTTGTCGGCCGCGTCCACCGACCGGTGGATGCCGGTGCCCTCGTTGGTCTGTCGCTGGACGGACTCGACCACCAGGACGTTCTCGGCGAGCAGG
>JAWWOL010000332.1:0-5580 GCA_033851695.1 Frankiales bacterium | reverse complement strand
GGGCCGGGCCTCGCTGAGGAGGTGATGGCGCACACGGGCGGCGTACGGTTCGACCTTGTCCTCGACCCACAGGGGACCACAATGCTCGACGAGGACCTCCAGATGGCCGCCCCCGCAGGAACAGTCGTCCTCTTCGGCAATGCGGGCGGCGGCGCGTTCGGGGCACTGCCACCGACCGGCCGACTCTACGCCGGCAACGTGGCCATCGGCGGGTTCAGCCTGGCCGGCCTGTCGCGGACGGCGCCGGCGCTGCTGGCGGCCGGGCTGCGGCAGGCGGTCCGCCACCTCGCGGACGGCGAGCTCGATCCCACGATCACCCTGGTCGAGGGGCTCGAGTCCGTTCCCGCGGCGCAGCAGGCGCTCGCCGAGGGAAGGGCAACCGGCAAGCAGATCGTGCGGGTGTCAGACGACGGAGGGTCAACGCTGTAGCAGGATGGCTCGCATGACGACGTCGTACGGGGCCTGGCCCTCTCCGCTGACCGCCGCTGTCGTGACCGCCGGATCGGTGGGCTTGTCGTGGCCGCTCCTGGTGGGCGAGGAGGTGTGGTGGACCGAGGCGCGGCCGGCAGAGGCCGGTCGCAGCGTGGTTGTCCGCCGGCTGGTCGACGGCTCCGTCGAGGACGTACTGCCCCCGCCTTGGAACGCGCGCACCCGCATCCACGAGTACGGCGGCCGGGCCTGGACCGTCGTCGGGAGCGACCTGGTCTTCTCGAACTTCGGTGACCAACGGCTCTGGCGACTGCCTCCTGGCGGGGTTCCGATCGCCCTGACCGCCGAGCCGGACCAGCCGGCCGGCGCTCGTTACGGCGACCTCACCGTCGTGGGTGACGAGCTGTGGTGCGTGCGCGAGCTGCACAGTGGCGGCACGGTGACCCGCGCGGTCGTGGCTGTGCCCCTCGACGGTTCCGGCGCGATCCGCGAGCTGTTGTCCGGCAGCGACTTCCTGGCCTACCCGCAGCTCTCGCCGGACGGCCGGCACCTGGCCGTGATCGCGTGGAGCCACCCGCAGATGCCCTGGGACGGCACCGAGCTGTGGGTCGCCCCTGTCGCGTCCGGCAGGGTGGGTCAACCGCGTACTCTCCTTGGCAGCAAGGCGGAGTCGGTCCTGCAGCCACGGTGGGTCGACGACGAGACGCTGGTCGCCATCAGTGACCGCTCCGGCTGGTGGGGGCTGGTCCGCGTAGGCCTGGACGGGACGACCGCGCCGATCCTCGAGACGGACGAGGAGGTCGGCGGGCCGCTGTGGCAGCTCGGCTCGACGTGGTACGCCCGGCTCGCCGACGGCAGCTTCCTGGTCACGCCGGCATCCGGCCCGGCGGTGCTCACCCCCGAGGGAGCCAGGCGTCGCCTGCAGGTGCCGTTCACCTCCTGGCAGGCGCTGCAGAGCGACGGCACCCGTGCCGTGGGCGTCGCCACTTCGCCTACGGCCCTGCCCGCCATCGTGCTGCTCGAGCCGGACGGCTCGTACGAGGTCGTGCACGAGAGCGCCCAGGTGCCGGTAGCCGCCGATTGGCTGCCCGCACCCGAGCGGCGCACGTTCCCCAGCGCCGGTGGCCGGGTGGTCCACGCCGTGGTCTGGCCACCGAGGTCGCCGGTTGCGAGGGCCCCCGACGACGAGCTGCCGCCGTACGTCGTCTTCGTGCACGGCGGCCCCACCTCGCAGACCTCTGCTGCACTTGACCTGCAGAAGGCCTACTTCACCAGCAGGGGCATCGGCATCGTCGATGTCGACTACGGCGGCTCCACCGGCTACGGCCGGCCCTACCGCTCGTCGCTGCAGGGACAGTGGGGCATCGTCGACGTCGAGGACTGCGTGGCCGCCGCCCAGGGCCTGGTCGACGCCGGCATCGCCGACGGGGCTCGGCTGGCGATCCGCGGCGGAAGCGCCGGCGGGTGGACGGTGCTCGCAGCGTTGACCGGGACCACCGCCTTCGCGGCCGGGGCCTCCTACTTCGGTGTCGCCGACCTGCTGCGCCTTGCACAGGACACCCACGACTTCGAGTCGCGCTACCTCGACGGCCTGGTCGGGCCGCTGCCGGCGGCGCTCGAGGTCTATGAGCAGCGGTCGCCGCTCAACCGGGTCGACCAGCTCTCGTGCCCCGTGCTCCTGCTGCAGGGCGAGGACGACGAGGTGGTGCCGCCGTCACAGGCGGAGATGTTCCGGGATGCGTTGGTACGAAAGGGAATTCCCCACGCCTACCTGCTCTTCGAGGGTGAGGGCCACGGGTTTCGCAAGGCCCAGAACATCGTCGCGGCGCTCGAGGCCGAGCTCTCGTTCTATGGGCAGGTGCTCGGCTTCCAGCCTCCGGACGTGCCGCGGCTGACCCTCGAGCGGTAAGGTCTGCGGCTCACTGTCCAGGAGCGCCCTCGTGTTGTCACCTCGAACCAAACTGCGCACCCAGCGCCTCGGCGCGCGCACCGGTCTGGTCCAGATCACCCTCGCCGCCCTGTTGTGGGGGACCACCGGCGTCGTCGTCCAGCTGATCCGCAACCGCACCAGCCTCAGCCCGGTCAGCATCGGCTTCTACCGGCTGGCCGTTGCGGCCCTGTTCCTGCTCGGCCTGCACGCGCGCAGCCTGCGCGACCTCACCCGGGCCGTGCGGGCCTCGCCGTGGCGGCTGATCCTGGTCGGCGTCGGTCTCGGCGGCTACCAGGCCTCCTACTTCATCTCGGTCGCCGCCATCGGGGTCAGCCTCTCGACGATGGTCAGCCTCGGGGTGGCGCCGGTCTGCATCGCGATCTGGGAGTCCGCCGTCGCCCGGCGCCGCCCGAGCCGGCTCACCGTCGGCAGCCTTTCGGCCGGGATCATCGGCCTTGTTCTCATCACTGTTGCCGGCGGCCACACGACGACCGGGCCGCAGCATCCGTTGCTGGGGCTGATCGCCGCGGTGGTGTCAGGCGTGGGGTACGCGGCGAGCACCGTGCTCAGCCGGCACGTGTCCCAGCAGACGCCGGCGATGACGCTCACCACGATGTCGACCTTGTTCGGAGCCGTTGCCCTGGCGCCGTTCGCGTTGGTCAGCGGCGTCGGCTTCCACCCCATGGCCTCGACCGTGTCCATGCTGCTCTACATCGGCGTCGTCGCCACCGCGGTCTCGTACGCGCTGTTCTATGCGGGTCTGCGGATCACCTCCGGCAGTGTCGCCGCGGTGCTGACCTTGCTCGAGCCGTTGACTGCCGCGGTGCTGGCTGTGGCGGTGCTCGGCGAGCCGCTTCCGGCCCTGGAGCTGGTCGGCGGCGTCATCCTGCTGGGCGCGATCACGGCGCTCTACCTGATGCCCCAGCCGCCGGCGCCGGAGCTCACCGCCCCGCCTCCCTAGCGCCTGCATCCCCACAACGGGCGGTGCCGGGTCAGCAGGCGTCCCAGTGCCACGCGCCTGACTCGTCGAGCCACCCCTGCTTGGTCTGGTCGAGGATGGGGTTGGCGTAGCTGTAGGTGACGTGCGCCTTGCTTCCACTGAGGTCGTCGACCGCGAGCTTGGTGATCGTGGCGCCGGCGTAGTTGGCCTTGGCCTGCGCGGCCTGAGCATTCGCGGCGCCGGCGTCGAGGACCTGCTGGCAGCGCTCGGACTCCAGCTGGAACGCAGAAGCCCCGTCGCCACCGACGACGGCGGCGGAGTAGGCCCGTACGGCGGACTCGAGGGCCGCCTCCGGAGAGCCGGCCTTGGGGGCGCTGCTGCCGCCCCCACAGGCCGTGGCCAGCACGATCACACCGGCGAGCACCCCGTAGCAACGCATGATCGACACGTTACGCCGCCCACAGGTGCCGGCGGGCCGTGTCCGGTTGACCGACCGTGAGGACATAGCTGACCCCGTCGTCGTGCACCGCGAACACGCTGGTGTGCTCGCCGGGCAGGTGCAGGACGAGTCGTTCGTAGCGGTCGGCGATGCGCAGCAGGTCCGCCGCCGTCGCCACGGCGACGACGCGGTCGCCCGGGTCGAGCGCTGCCACCTGGACCAGGCGCCCCGCAAGCAATCTGATCGCGCGGGCAGTGTCGTCCTTGCTGGTGCGCAGCAACGGAAGCAGCCCGAACGTCATGAGCCACGCGGCGAGGGCGAGCAGGCTCAGCTCCGTACGCAACGGGTTGAGCGAGACGCGGTGACCGCGCACCGTGACAGTGGTCGGTCCCGTGGTGGGCACCGTCACCTTCGTCGACAGGGCCGACGTGGTGGTGCTCGCCGGCGCGTTGGTCGTCGCCGCCGCCGGTCGCAGCGCAGAGGCGTCGAGGTTGAACGCATAGCTGGTGTCAGCCGCGCTGCGGACCGGCCGACCGGCCAGGGAGGTGGCCGAGTCCAGGTGGGCGACCACGGTCAGCGTGCCGCCCTGCTGGGGCACGCCGGTCTCGGCGCTGACGGCTGCCAGCTTCTTCACCGCGGTGGGGAGGTCGACGGTGACCGTCACCGGACCGGCACCCAGCGCGGTGGCGGGGAGCGAGGCCAGGGTCGTGCTCCACCCTGCTGGGGTGGCCAGGACGACCTGCAGGGTGACCGTGGTGCTGACCGGCCCGAGAGCGGAGGTCGAGGTCAGCTTGTCGTTGACGCCGAGGGTCAGCTGGTGGACGAGGCGCAGGTAGACCGGCTGCCCGGGGTGCACCCGTCCGTCCGGGTAGGTGATGCCGGGCTGGGCCACCGCGCCGTAGCTGACGGTCGGCGCGTGGGTCAGGGTCACCGTCCGGGTCCCGGACGTGGCCGCCGGCAGCGACCAGAGGTAGCCGGCCGCAGCGCTGGACGCCACGGCCACGCCGGCGAGCAGCGCTGCAGCCGTACGCGCCGTCGCCAGCCGTTCGGCGGGGATGACCGGTCGCGCCTGGGCGCGCCGCGAACGGCGCTTCCGGCGGCTCTGTGCCTTCGTTGATCCGATGCCGATCACCAGCGCTCCCATGATGCCGAGAGCCCACGGGGAGTGGGCGAGGGTGAGAAAGCGGCCGCCACCGGGGACCCGCAGCCACAGCCGGCCGAGGAGCTTGGCCCTGGTCGGATGGTCGGGGTCGAGCCAGCTGTTGTTGTCGCCCTTGAACACGAACCCACCGCTTGGGTCCAGCCCATGGATGCGGTGCATGACCACGGTGTGCAGGGTGTCGCTGTGGTAGGCAGCAACGTCGCCGACACCGTAGGACGAGCCGGAGTGCAGGATCGCCAGGTCACCGCTGTGGAAGCCGGGTTCCATGCTGACCCCGTGGGTGACCACGTACGTCGTACGGCCTCCCAGGCTGCTCGGCCACAGCAGCCACAGCGCAGCCGCCACCGCCGCGACCAGGGCCGCGGTGCCGAGGGTTTTCGCCGGTGATCGCACCTGTGTCTGTTTCGGTTGGTCTGTCCGGAACTTGACGCGCCGCGACGACCCGAGGAAACCACCCCCGGGCCGTCGCGGCGGCAGGTCCGAACTAGTTGACGACCACCGCGGTGGAGGTCAGGCCGGCGGTCGGCCGGACGAAGCTCGCGCCACTGTTGTCGCAGGTGTAGGTCGTGACGGTGGTGAAGGCTCCCGTGCCACAGGAGGTAAGCGTGCCGCCGTTGAAGCCGATCGACACGGCAGATCCGGTGGTGTCGCCGGCCAGGACCAGGGTCACCGAGTTCACG
>JAWWOL010000375.1:0-4191 GCA_033851695.1 Frankiales bacterium | reverse complement strand
GGTCCGCCAGGGCAAGCGCTTCGAGCTCGAGATCGACGGAGAGCTGACCGACGAGCGCCTCGCCGAGGTCGCGAAGATGGCCGAGACGCTCCTGTCCAACCCGGTGATCGAGGACTTCGCGGTCCGGGTGGTCGAGGGATCCGAGCGGTGAAGGTCGGGGTCGTCACCTTCCCGGGCTCGCTCGACGACGCCGACGCCGCCCGGGCGGTTCGCCTGGCCGGCGGGGAGGCGGTCGCCCTCTGGCACGGCGACGCCGACCTGCACGGGGTCGACGCCGTCGTCCTGCCCGGCGGTTTCTCGTACGGGGACTACCTGCGCTGCGGCGCGATCGCCCGGTTCGCCAAGGTGATGCCGGTCATCGTCGACGCCGCGCGCGACGGCATGCCGGTCCTCGGCATCTGCAACGGCTTCCAGATCCTCTGCGAGTCCCATCTGCTGCCCGGGGCGCTGGTCCGCAACGACCACCGGACCTTCAACTGCCTCGACCAGCGGGTGCGGATCGAGACCGCCTCCACGCCTTGGACGTCCGGCTACACCGCCGGCGACCAGATCGTCATCCCGCTGAAGAACGGCGAGGG
Organism: Frankiales bacterium; assembly: GCA_033851695.1. Classification (GTDB taxonomy): domain Bacteria; phylum Actinomycetota; class Actinomycetes; order JAWWOL01; family JAWWOL01; genus JAWWOL01. The sequence continues at coordinate 3,613 of JAWWOL010000375.1, read as the reverse complement.
CGGCTACGTCGCCGACCTGAGGACCCTCGACGCTCTTGAAAGCCAAGGCCGGGTGGTCGCGCGTTACGTCGGGCGCAACCCGAACGGCTCCTACCGCGACATTGCGGGCATCTGCAACGAGGCCGGCAACGTGGTCGGCCTGATGCCGCACCCCGAGCACGCCATCGAGGACCTCACCGGGCCGAGCACCGACGGCCTCGCGTTTTTCACCTCCGTCCTGAAGGGTCTGGTCTCCGCGTGAGCCTGATCGACACAGTCCCCGCGGCGATCTCGTCCCCCGAGGCTGAGCAGCCGTACGCCGCCCTGGGGCTCAAGGACGACGAGTACGCCAAGATCCGCGAGATCCTGGGCCGCCGGCCGACCAGCAGCGAGCTGGCGATGTACTCCGTGATGTGGTCGGAGCACTGCTCGTACAAGTCGAGCAAGGTCCACCTCCGGCAGTTCGGTGAGAAGGTGCCGGCCAACGCCTCCGAGGTCCTGCTCATCGGCATGGGGGAGAACGCCGGTGTGGTCGACGTGGGCAACGGCCTTGCCGTGACGTTCAAGATCGAGTCGCACAACCACCCGTCCTACGTCGAGCCGCACCAGGGCGCAGCCACGGGCGTCGGCGGCATCGTGCGCGACATCCTCACCATGGGTGCCCGGCCGATCGCCGTCATGGACCCGCTGCGGTTCGGCGCCCCGGACCACCCCGACACCGGGCGGCTGATCCGCGGCATCGTCGAGGGCATCGGCTCCTACGGCAACTGCCTCGGCCTGCCCAACATCGGTGGCGAGGTCGTCTTCGACCCGTCCTACAACACCAACCCGCTCGTGAACGCCTTGTGCGTAGGGGTTCTGCCTGCCGACGGCATCCAGCTCGCCAAGGCTGACGGACCCGGCAACAAGGTCGTGCTGTTCGGATCCCGTACGGGCGGCGACGGCATCGGCGGTGCCTCGGTGCTGGCGTCGGCAACGTTCGACGAGGACAAGCCCTCCCGGCGCCCGGCCGTGCAGATGGGTGACCCGTTCGCCGAGAAGCTGCTCATCGAGTGCTGCATGGAGATCTTCGCCGAGCGGCTGGTGGTGGGCATCCAGGACCTCGGTGCGGCCGGATTGTCTTGTGCCACAACCGAACTCGCCGCAGCCGGCACCGGTGGCATGGACGTCGACCTCGACCTGGCGCCGTTGCGTGACCCCACGCTGGTGCCCGAAGAGATCCTCATGTCGGAGTCCCAGGAACGCATGATGGCTGTGGTCACGCCGGCCAACCTCGACCGGTTCGTCGAGCTGTGCCACAAGTGGGGGGTCACCGCCACCGTCATCGGCACGGTCACCGACACCGGCCGGCTCGTGATGCGCTGGCACGGCGAGACAATCGTCGATGTCCCGCCGCGGACCCTGGCTCACGACGGGCCGGTGTACGACCGCCCCTATGCCCGGCCGGAGTGGCAGGACGCGCTGCAGGCCGACACCCCCGATCGGCTGGCACGGCCGGCCACCGGTGACGAGCTCAAGCAGACGTTGTTGACGATGGTCGCGTCGCCCAACCTGGCCTCCAAGCGCTGGGTCTGGGAGCAGTACGACCGCTACGTCATGGGCAACACCGTGCTCGCGATGCCCGAGGATGCAGGGATTCTGCGCCTCGACGAGACCACGTCGACCGGCATCGCGCTGGCCACCGACGGCAACGGCCGGTTCGCCAAGCTCGACCCCTATGCCGGCGCGCAGCTGGCCCTGGCCGAGGCCTACCGCAACGTGTCGGTGACCGGCGGGCGGCCGATCGCGGCGACCGACTGCCTCAACTTCGGCAGCCCGGAGGACCCGGACGTGATGTGGCAGTTCGCCGAGGCCACCAGGGGTCTGGCCGATGCCTGCCAGACGCTGGGCACGGTCATCACCGGCGGCAACGTGAGCTTCTACAACCAGACCGGCTCGACACCGATCAACCCGACGCCCGTCGTGGGCGTGCTCGGACTGGTCGAGGACGTGCGCCGTCGCACCAGGGCCGGGTTCCGCAACGCCGGCGACCGGTTGCTGCTGATCGGCGAGACCCGCGACGAGCTCGGCGGCTCCGAATGGGCCTGGACGGTGCACGAGCACCTCGGCGGCCTGCCCCCGCGGGTCGATCTTGCGGCTGAGCAGGCGCTGGGTGCGGCGATGGTCGATGCCTCGAACGGCGGCCTGGTCACCAGTGCCCACGACCTCTCCGACGGCGGGCTCGCGCAGGTGCTCGTCGAGTCGTGCCTGCGGCACCGTCTCGGCGCGCGAGTGACTCTGCCGGGCGACCCGTTCGTCGCGCTCTTCAGCGAGTCGACGGCGCGGGCGCTGGTCACGGTCCCGGCCGGTGACGACCGGCTGACGTCGCTGCTGGCCGACCGGGCCATCCCCTACGCCGAGATCGGCGTGGTCACCACCGGCGAGTCGCTCGACCTCGGCGTGTTTGCCGTGCCGCTCGACGAGCTGAACGAGGTCTACGAGGGCACGCTGCCCCGGTTGTTCGCCCACCGCTGATGGCCCGGTTCCAGCCGGCCGCGACCTGGGCAGCGTACGAGGCGCAGCGCGACCTGCTGCGGCCGTGGCTGGCCGACCTGCCGCAGCAGGCGTGGTCCCAGCCCTCGGCACTGGAGGGGTGGTCGGTGCTCCAGCTGGCCGTCCACGTGGCCAACGTGCCGGCCTTCACGGCGCGGGTCATCGCCGGCGGGCCAAGCATCGAGAAGCCGATCACGCTCGCCGACTACACCGCTGCCTGGCCTGCCTCGGCGGCGGCGATCGCCGACATCGCGGTCAGGGATGCGGACGGGTTGACGTCGGAGGAGGTGCTCGCGCTGTGGGACGACGGCAGCGCTTCCCTGACCGGAGTCGCCGCCGGCCTGGCCGACGACCTCGTCGTCCGCACCCAGCGCGGGCCGCTGCGGATCGGTGACTTCCTGGCCAGCCGGGTGAACGAGCTGGTCGTGCACGCGGGCGACCTTTCCCGCTCGTTGCCGTTGCTCGAGCCCGTGCCGGTCGACCGCGCCGCGCTTGCGGTGAGCTGCCGGATGCTCGCCGGGATCCTGGCCGACCGCCACCCGGGGCACGCCGTCGAGGTCCGCGTCCCGCCCTTTGCCGCGGTGCAGTGCGTCGAGGGACCCCGGCACACCCGGGGCACACCGGCCAACGTCGTCGAAACCGATCCGGCCACCTGGGTGCTGATCGCGGCTGGACGGATGCCCTACGCGGAGGCGGTCGCGGCGGGCAAGGTCGCGGCCAGCGGGCAGCGCGCGGACCTCGGCCCCTACCTCCCGCTGTTCTGACCCCGCCTGATCCTGCGTGCGAGGTCGGACGCGCCATGCCGCGTTCGGTGTCGTACGCAGGCCTAGGCGCCAACTATCACCGCATCCCCTCCTGGCGCCGGTAGCGCCGCTGTCGACTGTTTGTCGCGCCGAAAACGTCGATGGCGGCGCCATCAACTGGCGGTGAGGCGGCGGCGGTCGCGCGAATGTGGAAGGCCGCGCAGGCCGAGCCTTGGATCCTGGCGCTGCGAACCCTGAGGCTCAGCGCGCCGGGAGGCTCAGGCCGCGCGGCCCGCCGTACCGGGGGCCCGTAGGCCCGACGGTGACAGGTTCCACGACTTCCCGCCGGGGCGCAAGGG
>JAWWOL010000363.1:0-10175 GCA_033851695.1 Frankiales bacterium | reverse complement strand
CCCTTGTTGTCGTACGACACGTTGCCCGCGATCAGGTTGGCGTCGCCGGCCGGGTAGGCCTGGATGCCGGAGTCCTCGTTGTTGTGCGTGCTGTTCCGGGTGATCGTGTTTCCGGGCGCACGGACGTCGATGCCGGTCGCAGCGCGCTGGTAGCCGTTGGCGTTGTCGAACGACTCGTTTCCGTCGACCGTGACGCGTGTCGAGCCGCCGGTGAGGTAGATGCCGGCCGCGCTGTTGCCGAAGCTCACGTTGTCCCGTACGACGGAGTCGGTCGTGGCGTTGACGTAGATGCCGTACGCGGTGAAGCCGGCCACCGGTTGCCCCGCAGTCGTGACGACGTTCTGGGTAACCGTGATGTGGTCGGAGCTCTTGAGGTAGATGCCGCTGGACGTCGTGGCGCTGCTGGTGAACCCGGTGACACTGATGTAGCTGCGGTAGCTCAGGTCGAACGCGTGGTCGGCGCCGGTCACGACGGGGGTGGCCCCCGGCGCGGCCGTGAAGGCGATCGGGGCGGAGGACGTGCCGGAGCGCGCAGGTCGCACGTGCTCGGAGTAGGTGCCTGCCGCGACCTGGACGGTCTGTCCGCCGACGGCGACACTGGCCGCGGCCGAGATCGTGCAGTAGGGCACCGCCTGCGTGCCACTGCCCGCGTCGGAGCAGCCGGAGCCGCCGACGTAGAGGACCGGCGCGGGGGCGGCGAAGGCTGGGGCCGCTGGGAGGGCTAGGGCGAGGCAGCCGACGGCCAGTGATGCAATCACGCGTCGTCCGCCCGCACCAAGTCGTCGTCCGCCAGTCACGCTGTCCCTCCGATCACCGTCTCGGACAGTACGGACGGTACGGGCGGTACCGGGCGGACACTTCTGGCAATCGACGTAGGCGACCTACGACACCGAGGCGACTGACGACTAGGACCACTCCGCGGGGTTAGCACCAGGTCGACGGTTCGTCCCTGCGCTGCTGTGCCTCCCGGACCCGGGCCTGGTCGACCTGCCGGGTCGTCGCGGCCTCGAGCTGGGTGCGGGCGCGCTGGCGGGCCCGCGCGACGCATCCACCCCCCAGCACGACACCGATGACGAGGAACCCGATGGCCGACCACAGACCGAGGCCGATCGTCGAGCCGCCGTTGCGGGCGGCCGGTGCCGTCGACCGGTCGGTGCCGGTGGCGCCGACCACTGCCGGAAGCACGGGGGTCAGGCTGCCGGAGGCCTGCCCGAGGCCGCGCGAGGCGGCGACCATCGCGGTCCACAGGGAGTTCGCGGAGCCGTTCTTGTCCAGGAAGGAGTAGAAGCGTCCGTCGTACAGCTGGTGCCAGGCCCACAGGGCGAGGCCGTCGGCGCCGCCGTCCATGGGTGCGGACATGTACGCCTCCGCCACGTGCGCCGCCGAGTCCGGCGTGCCCGTGTAGCGCTCCTCGGGGAAGGACAGCTGCGAGCACGTCGACCACAGGATGAACGGCGCCGGCCAGCGGGTGCGGGCCTCGACCCAGGCCGCCCGCTGCGCCTGGACGTCGTCGTTCTTCAGGTTGTCCGCGATGGTGAAGCCGTCGACGTAGCCACTGCGGTACAGCGTGTCGAGCACCTTGTTGGTCTCGTACTGGAACCGTACGTCGTGCGCTGAGCAGGACGACTGGTTGGGCCGGCCGCAGGTGAGCTCCCAGTCGGCGACGTTGACCACGACGGGGATGCCGGGGACCTGGCGGTGCAGCACGCCGGCCGTTGCGGCGAGATAGCGCAGACCCTCCTCCGGGGAGTACTTCTCGTTGATCCGGTCCGCAACGTCGACAGCCGCGATCGCCCCCGGCGCCGCAGTGATCTGCTGGACCACCGCGTCGACCTTGGCGGAGATGTCCTCACCCGAGAAGAAGTAGGACTTGAAGTCGAGCTCGAGGATGACGGACAGTCCCGCCGCACGTGCCTCCCGAACGGCCGACGGGTCGCCGGGGAGCAGGGCCACGGTGTTGAAGGCCTTCGTCATCTGTGCGAAGTCCCACGCCTGGTTGCGGACCAGGTGGGCCTGGTTGGCGCTGCTCACGCCCTGGGCGATGACCGGGTGCTGGGGCAACGGGGCCGCGCGGCCCGCGGTCTCCGGTCCGGCGCTGGTCTGCGCAGCCGCCATCGGTATCGACATCGGCAGGGACATCGGCAATGCCCCAGCGAACGCGGCGATGACGCCGAGCACTACGGCGCCCCGCCGGAATGAGGTCGCGACCCGTCGCCGCGTCATTGCGGCAGCCCGCCGCGGATCAGGTGACCGCCGGCCGTCGCGACGGGGACCGGCAGCCGCTTCCACGCCCGCGTGGCCAGCTGCAGGGAACGCGAGACCTCGGCGCCGTCGCCGTTGCCGTACCAGTAGAGCTGGACCGGCAGGGCGGCCCACTCGCGCTTGGCCTCGAACGTGCCGGAGCCGGGTGACGACCGGCCGAAGTCGAAGACGCGGTAGCCCCGCCCGATGGCGTAGCTGACGGCCTGCCAGTAGAGGAACTGGTTGGTACCCAGGGAGAACGCCGATCGCAAGGCTGACGAGAAGGGCAGCACCATCGAGTCTCCGTGTCCCAGCAGCAGGCCGCCCCCGACGACGTCGGTGCCTTGGCGCACCAGCAGGATCCGGGCGTCCTCGCCAAGGGCGAGCACCGTGTTCCGGAAGAAGGAACGCCGGTGCACCGGCGAACCGAGGTCACGCATGTTCGTCGCCAGCACGGAGAACAGCGCCGGCACAGCCTCCTCACCGGTCACCTCCGCGGTGAGCCCGTTGCGCTCGGCCTTGCGGACCTGCCCCCGGCGGTTGGACTTGATCCGTTTCCAGACCGCTGGTTCGCCGTAGGCCAGGTCGAGGGTCATCGTCACCTTGTGGGTCGACACCGGCAGGGCGTACGGGCGCACCGTGCGCTGCCGGAGCTCGAGCGGGGCAGCGAGGTCGGCCGCCATCGCCATCGCCGATGCGAGCAGGGTCTGCTCGGCTACCGCGTCCCCGGCGGAGCAGATCCCGCCGCAGTCCAGGTAGGGCATCGAGACCAGGTGCCGGCCGAAGATGCGGCTGCGCACCAGGACCAGGGGCAGGACACCGGTGAGCCGGCCCTTGCGGACGGCGGCCAGCGCGAAGGTCGGGTGGCCGTAGGTCTCCTCGACGACCCGCAGCCAGGCCCACCGGTGTGCCACCGTGCCGTCCGCGGCGGCGGCCACGAAGGCATCCCAGGCCGCGCCGTCGGTCCAGGGCTGGACGACGGTCGCCGACTCGGACCGGGGGAGGGCCTCAGGTACGGCCTCGGCGCCAGGAAGCTGACTCACCACTGCCTCCTCGCGATGGCCCAGACCTGGGTGCACAGCAGCCGTATGTCGTTGCGCAGGGACCAGGTGTCCAGGTAGGTGAGGTCGGCGGAGACCCGCTCACGCAGGATGGTCGAGACGTAGAGTTCCAGCGGGTCATCGGCGTCGGCGAGCCGGTCCTCCTCGGTCATGCTGAGCAGCGTGGAGGGTCCCATCACGCCTGGACGGACGGACAGCACCCGCAGCTCGTCCGGCCGGTAGAGCGCCACGAACTCGGGCGTCTCCGGACGTGGCCCGATCAGCGACATCTCACCGCGGAGAACGTTGATCAGCTGGGGCAGCTCGTCGAGGTAGCTCCTGCGCAGCCGGCGGCCCACCCGGGTGATCCGCGGGTCCCCCGTCGGGCTGATGTTGGCCTCGGGCCGGTCCGTTGCCTGCCGCATGGTGCGGAACTTCTGGATCTCGAACGTCCGGCCGCCTCGACCCACCCGCACCTGCCGGAAGAGGACCGGCCCCCGGGTGTCCAGTCGGATCAAGGCCGCGATCACGAGCAGCAACGGTGTCAGCAGCAGCAGCGCCAGGCTCGCGACGACGATGTCAAAGCCTCGCTTGGCGATCGACGTGTGCGGCCCGCGACGGGTCGTGGGCCGGCGGACCAGCGAGACGGAGATGCTCACGGCGTCACCTCCAGGACGCGCGGGGACACCGGGACGGCCGCGGCGGAAGCGCGCCGGTAGGTCCGCCGGAACAGCACCACCAGCACGGCTGTCGTCGTGAGATAGGTGAACGAAGAGGCGGCCGCCGCGCCCATCACGTGCCACCGGGGGATCAGCAGGACGTCGAGCAGCACCGTGACCAGCAGCCCGGCGCCGATGGCCGCGGAGTTGAGGCCAGGGCGGCCGACTCCGGCCAGGTAGGCGCTCACGATGCCGTTGACCACGCAGCCGGTGAGGCCGGCGAGCAGGACGACCGCTGGGGCGGCGGATCCCCGGAAGTCGCTGCCGTACGCGAGCGGCAGCACGACGGGGGCGAGCAGCGCCATGGGCACGGCCGCAGCCAGCGGCGTCCACCACAGCCGGGCGAGCGATCGCCGGGCGCCGTCCCCGGCAACGCCTTCCCCGTCGCGTGCGTAGCCGGGCAGCAGCACGTAGTTCAGGGCGAGCGACGGCAGGCGCAGCAGCTCGGCGTAGCGCGACGCGATGGCGTACACGCCGACCGACCGCGGTCCCAGCAGCGCCGCGACGATAGCGAAGTCGAGCCGGGCATTGAGCGTCTGCATGAGGCTGCCCGCCTCGGCCCGCAGCCCGTACCCGGAGACCCGCCGGGCGAGGGCGAGCGAGGGCCTTCCCGCCCCGTCGAAGTAGCCGCGGCGGGCCAGCCTGGTCCAGGCCAGGAGCGACGTCGACACGTCGCCGAGCGGCAGGGCGAAGACGATGGCCGCGTACTTGCCGACGCCGGTCGCGAGAAGCAGGCCGTACCACGGGAGGAAGAGCAGCTCCTCGAGAACGATGACCCGGTTGCTGCCGCCCCAGTCGCCGTAGCCCTGCGAGCATGCCTTGGCGGTGGACTCGACCAGCTGGGTCAGCACGGAGATGCCGGCGGCGGCGACGAGGACCGGCGGGACGTCACTGAAGATGTCCCGTGCGAACACCGGGGACGCGAGTGCCCACAGTGCCCCCCCTGCAGTCCCAGCCGCCAGGGCCATCGTCGGGATGGTCGTGCGGAACCGGGACTCGAACCGGTCGGGCCCGGACAGGAAGTACGGTGCCGCGGCGTAGACACCGCTGCTCAGCGCAAGACCGGTCAGCCAGGGCAGGACGCGCAGCAGGGTGAGGTCACCGACCCCGGCCGCCCCGGCCGTGCGGGCGACGACGAGGCTGGTGACGGTGAGCGCTGCCAGGGCGAGGATCCGGGCTCGCAGGTTGGCGCCGACCCGGCGCGCGGTCAGGGACACCATCATCGCCGCCCCGTGACGAAGCGGTTGCCCCTGGCCAGGTCGTGCAGCTCGTGGAGCAGCTGCTGGTAGCCGCGCGCGTAGGTGCGGTTGGCCAGGACGGTTGCCTGTTCCGCGACGAACACGCGCAGCAGCACGGGGACCGCAGCCGGCGGCAGGCCGAGTCGGGTGGCGTGCCGGCTCACGAAGGTCCGGACCAGGTCGGGGTACCAGCCCTCGCCGTGGAACCCGTACATGAACCCGGTGAAGTTCGCCCATCCGCTCGGCGACTCCCACCGCTGCCGGGCCGGCCGCCACCCCGGGTGGCCGTGCATGACCATCCCGCGCGGCGGAACCGCCCGGTCGAGGAAGGACGAGTACGACGCGGCGAACTTGAGGACGTCCGTCATCGGCACGCCCGCCGGGCGGGAGAGCTCCCAGTCGATCACCCCGGCCAGCGCGCCCCGGTCGACGAGGATGTTGCCGATGGCGTAGTCACCGTGGACGACGCCCAGGCCCATCGGCGTCGGCGGCAGGGCGCGGGCGTCCGCCTCGAGGTCGGCGAAGGCCTCCGCCTCCCAGTCGCTCCAGCCCACCTGGAGCCGGTAGCGGGCGAGTACGGGCTGGATGTGGTCCCGGAAGAGCTCGTCGCCGAGCGTGACGCTGGCCACCGCCGTGGCGTCCTGGAAGGCGCTCAGCCAGCCGCCCGCCGACTCGAAGTCCCGCCGGACGGCGGCCGGGTCGGTGACGTGTCCGGGGGTGTAGTAGCCGACGGTCATCGGTGTCCCGGGGATCACGGTCGTCACGAGCACGAGCCGGTAGCCCACCCGCTCGAGCATCAGGGGCGCGGGCAGGCTGGGGCGCAGACCCGCGATCGGGGAACAGGCGAGGTGGCACAGTGCCGCGTACTCCTGCTCGAGCGCCCTCTCCGACCCGCGGTCCCGCGCGACCTTGGCCACCGCGCATGCCTCTCCCCGGTCGTCGAAGAGCAGCAGGGTGACCTTGGCGAGCGGGTCCCGGTCCATCCCGAGGACCAGTCCGCTGACCGGCAGGCGCAGCAGTCCTGACGTGTCGACGCCCCGGAGGCGCTCGCAGATGAGGTCGATCACGGGGCCCTCCAGGCAAGGATGCAATAGCCGGGCGCGCAGCCGATGCGCAGCCACTGCGGCATCACGAGAGCGGTCCGTCGTACGGCGACCAGGACCCGGCGGACCAGCCTCACCCGGACCGAGGAGCCGGGGACGTAGGTCAGGAACAGGTGCTCGAAGACGTAGTCGAGCTGGCCGCGGAGCCGGGCGTCGACGAGCATCGCCGGATGCCGGTGATCGGGGAGCGGGAGGTAGACGGTCTTCGGCACCAGCCCCGCGGCCCGCAGGGTCGCCGTCGCTGTGTGCAGCGCCATGGCTCCTCGTGCGGTCGTCGAGCCGGGAAAGAGCCGGTTCGGGAAGGCGACGCACAGCCAGCCGCCGGGTGCGACGGCGAGCGCCGCGTCCCTGAGCACGGTGGGCCCGGACCGCCGGGACGCCCAGACGGAGAGGTCCGGCACGATCACACCCGCTGCCGTCACCTGGTCGACCGCGTCGGCAAGATTGCGGTGGCGGCCGGCTTCCTCGCGGCTGAGCAGCAGCATTCCCGCCGGCTCGTCCGGGAGGACGAACCGCCAGTTGAGCTCACGCGCATCAGCTGAGGACATCGGCCACCGATCCCCTGACCCGGCGGCTCGTCGGGATCGCCGCAGCCACCGGCCCCGGGCCGGCCAGGGGCACGAGACCCAGGGCGGCAGAGTAGATCTCGTCCAGCGTCGAGCACAGCCGCGCCGGCGAGAACAGCTCGCAGACCGATGTCCGGGCCTGCGCACCCATCCGCGCCGCCTCGACCGGGTGCTCGAGCATCCAGCACACCCGCTCGGCCAGGCCCGACGGGTCGCGGGGGGCCGCCAGGAGTCCGGTCGCGCCCGGGACGACGACGTCGACGACCCCGTCCACCGCGGTCGCGACGACGGGACGCCCGGACGCCAGTGCCTCGGTCAGGGCGCGGCCGACGCCCTCATAGAGCGAGCTGATGACGAAGACGTCGAAGGCGGCCACCAGGTCCGCGACGTCGCTGCGTTGGCCGGCGAAAATCACTGGTACGTCGAGCATCTGGGCGAGCCCGGCGGCGGCCCGGGCAAGCTCACCCTCGCCGATCATGACGAATCGGGCCTCCGGGTGCCGGCGGTGCACCTCGGCGGCCATGTGGACGAAGTCGAGCGGCGCCTTCTGTGCGTCGAGCCGTCCCACCGACCCGATCAAAGGTGCGCCATCGGGGACGCCGAGTGCCGCCGCTACGCCGGCCCGGGCGTGGACGGCAATACCGTCGATGTCCACCGCCGACGCCGCGATGTCGATCCTGCCCGGCGTCGCGACCCGTGCCAGCACGGCATCGCGCGCCACTGTCGGCGAGACAGCGACGAACCGGTCGGTCAGCGGCCGCAACGCTCTTTCCAGGAAGAGGAAGCTGCGCAGGCCTCCCGACATCGTGTCGCCGAGGTCGTTGACCCTGCCGTCCGGTGCCGGCCACCACGGGTCCCTGCCGTGCAACGTGTAGACGACGACCGGTACGCGGCACAGCGCCGCTGCCAGCCGACCGAGGACGCCGGCCTTGGCCGAGTGCAGGTGCACGATCCCGAACCGCTCGCGCCGGATGAGGCGGACCAGGGCGACCAGCGCCTTGAGGTCGTCCACCGGCGCGACCTCGCGCCGCAGCGAGGTCATCTCCACCGTGCGGATCCCCTGCCGGTGCGCGTCCTTCCACAGCGGTCCGCCTGCTGCGCCGGCGATCCAGACCTCGTACCGCCCGCGGTCCATGCCGACCGCGGACACCAGGGTGTTGCCACCTGCTCCTGCGTCGAGCCGGGTGATGACGTGCAGCACCTTGACCCGCGGCAGCGGGGGAGCCGGCGGCAGGCCGGCGTCGTCCACCACCCGCGCAGGCGTCGGCATCCAGGTCCGGCTCATGGTGCGGTGGCCATCAGCTGGGCTCGTTCGGCGGCGACCATGGCGGCCAGTCCTTCGGCCAAGGGGGTACGGGCCCGGTAGCCGAGGTGTGCGGCAGCGACGGAGGTGTCCGCGGCCGTGTGCCGTACGTCGCCCCGGGCGACCTCCTCGTGATGGACGTCGAGGCTGCCGCAGAGCCCGCGGACGATCTCGAGGACCCGGTTCATCGACGTGCGCGACCCCCCGCCGATGTTGGCGACGCCGCACCAGCTAGCGCCGGCGGCAGCCAGCATCGCCGCCACCACGTCCCCCACGTAGGTGAAGTCGCGGGTCTGCTCACCGTCGCCGTACAGGTCGAACGTCTCGCCGGTCAGGCCGGCCCTGACCAGACGGGCGAACGCCATGTCCGGCCGCTGCCGCGGTCCGTACACGGTGAACAGCCGCAGGGAGATCGCCGGCACCCCGAAGCTGCGCCGGTAGACCTCCGTCAGGTGCTCGGCGGCGAGCTTGGTCACGCCGTACGGCGACACCGGTGACGGTCGCAGCGACTCCGCCGTCGGGTAGGTCTCGCTGTCGCCGTACACGGACGAGCTCGACGCGTAGACCAGCTTGTGCAGCGGCGCCTCCTTGCAGGCCTCGAGCAGCCGATGGGTGGCGACCACGTTGCGGTGCACGTAGACCCCGAAGTCGTTGCCCCACGAGGCGCGTACGCCCGGCTGTCCGGCGAGGTGGAAGACCGTGTCGGCGCGGGCGACGAGGGGGGCGAGCGGCAGGCCGGCGAGGTCGCCCTCGACGAGGACGAAGCGCGGGTTGCGGAGCAGGTGCGCTGCATTCCTGCGCTTGGCAGCCACGTCGTAGTAGTCGGTGAAGGCATCGACACCGATGACCTCCGCGCCTTCGGTCAGCAACTTCTCACACAGGTGCGATCCGACGAAGCCGGCCGCTCCGGTCACCAGTGCGCGCATCATTCCCCTCCCGGTATCAGCTGAGTCGGGCGACCGAAGATGGAGATGGCGGCGACGACGCCGAGCAGCGTCCAGGCCGTACGGTCGTGGAGCACTTCGTGGGTGAGGCTGAAGATCGCGACGGTCACGACCCCTCCGACGAGGTAGTGAGCAGCCGGGAAGACCTCCGCGTAGGACCGCCGGAGACGCGCGGGATCCCTGGCGGCTGCTGTCCGCCGACCGACCTCCATGCCGAGCAGGGCTATGGCAGCCAGCCCCAGGACACCCCGCTCGACGAGCGCGGCAATCCAGTCGTTGTGCGCCTGCTTGGGGTACGGCGCCTGCTCGGCGCGGAGCTGCTGCTCCGTCGTGTTCGGTCCGCCGCCGAGCACCGAGACCGTCTTCACCAGCCCGAGCGTCTCCTTGTTCAGCGCGCTGCGCTCGGCCGAGCTCTGTGCGCCCCGGCCCAGGGAGTTGCGCAGGATGGGGCTCGCGCTGGCATGAGCCCCTTCGATCACCCGGTAGCGCTGGACGAAGAGCGTCCCGGACGTCGCCGCGAGCCCCATGGCCAGGATCAGTGCGAGGGCCGGGGCGGGACCGCGGCGGGCGAAGACGCCGAGCATGATGGCGATCGCGAGACCGGCGAACAGGCCGCTGAGGGCGCCGAGTGATCCGGTCAGCACCGTGTCCGCAAACAGGAACGTGATCGCCGTCCAGCGCCAGAGCCGCCGCCGCGGACGGCGGGCGGCGATCATGACGAAGATCGAGAGTACGAAGTACAAGCCCGCGCCGTTGGTGTCGGCGGTGAAGGCCAGCCGGGTGTCCCCCGTCGAAGCGGCAGTGAGCGCGGTGTGCCCGACGACGAAGAACAGCGAGATCGCCCAGATGAACGACGTCACACACCAGGCCCGGACGACGAACTGGGCCGAGTCACCGTCGCGGCTCACGTTGAGGCAGGCCAAGGCCCAGAGCACGAGGTAGACGTCCTGGGAGACGGCCAGCAGCGCCCCGCCGGGGTCCGCACCGGCCAGTCCGGAGACCAGGCCCGCGAGCAGCGTGA
>JAWWOL010000350.1:0-2508 GCA_033851695.1 Frankiales bacterium | reverse complement strand
CGCACCTCGGAGGCTGACCTTGCTCGCCGCCAGGTCAGCCAGCGCCGCGAGCACCTCAAGGTTGTCAGCGGTCCAGTCGCGTGGCTTGGTGTCGGCGACGAGCAACATGCCGAGCAGGTTGCCGGCGACTCCCTTGACCGGGAACGTCGCCAGGCCACGCAGGCCCGTCGCCATCACCCATGGGTCGTTGCACGTCCGGGGGTCCAGCATCGCGTCGGCGATCATCGTGATGGTGCCCGTTCGGGCGAGCTGCTGGGCAAAGGCTCGGCCGGCCGCGGACTGAGCCTCGTCGATGTCGACAGTTATCCGGTCCCCGAGGCTGAAAAAGACCTGCTCACCTTCCAGGACCGCGACTAAGGCCAGCGCTGAATGGAGCACCTGGGCCGCCAGCCGGAACAGCCGGTCGAATGGCAGGTCCTCGTCCCGTCCGGCACGAAGACCGCGCAGTGCCACGCTGCTGATCGCGGCCAGGTTGCCACCTACGGCAGGTCGCGGAGGCGGAACGCGGCGCTCTTGGCCGCTCCCGGCGCTGCGACTCATCGTGCCTCGTCCCCGTGTCTGGTGCCGGTCTCGTAGTACCGCCGGCTGCCGGGTGACACTAGTCGCCTCCGCGAGCATCGGTTGTGGAACAGCCAAATGCCTACGCTGCCGCCTCAACCTGTCCGATGATCGCGGCGATGTAGTCGCGACGGAACGTCGTCATCGCGATCGGGAAGGGCGGAAGAAGCAGGATCCCGGCGCTGGTGAGCGTGTCGGCCTCGTCGAGGGCTTCCAGCCATCGGCGGGCCGCACCGGCGTCGTGCCGGTGCAGCTGCAGGTGCAGGGTCGTGTGGGCGAAACCGTGCTTTGCCGCGGTCAAGGTCTGGCCATACATCTGCCGCCGGGCATCGTGGAATTCTTCTGTGGCCGCGTCGAGCCGTCGGGCGAGCCACAGGACCGACGGCGGGATGGCCGCTGTCGTGACGCGTGCTGAGGCGTTGATCAGGGTCAGCTGCAGCTCGCGGACGAGATCGTCAGTGTGCACGCGACTCGCCAGCATGAGCTGTACGTCCACGTCGACGCGCACCTCGATGCAGGTCTCGGGCAATGGATCCGACGGCCATCCGTCGTTGTCCCACAGCTCCAGCAGGTCCTCAACCGTGCTGGCATTGCCGACAACCGCGACCTGTTCGATCTCAGCCCAGACGACCTTGCCGCCGCTGGCGAGGAGCTCCACCCCCCAGCTGGTGCTGAGCCGTTCGACGAGCAGCAGGCCCCGGCCACTCGTGGCCGCTGGCGAGGCCAGGCCCGCACGCGGCAGGATGGACGATCCGTCGGTGACAGCCACTCGGATGCCGAGGGCGGTCGTCTCGACCGCCAGGCTGATCTCGGTCCGAGCATGCAGCACGCCGTTGGCGATCAGCTCGGACACGACCAGCGTGGCATCGTCGACCAAGTCGTGGCGACCGAGCAGGTTCAGAGCGTCAGTCACGACCCGGCGGCCCAGTCGAGCACTGTCCGAGGAAGGCAAGAGCCGAACCAACATGTCAGAGCCCCCGGTTCGCATGTCGCCGAGGGCAGGCATGTCTGGGACCACAGTGGCACGGCAAATGCCAACGGCACAGCCACAGGTTGTGAACAGGGGATTGTGTCAGGCGTAGCTCGGCGAACGGAGTCGACTTCTCCTCGAGCATTTCTGGTAGCCGGCGGGCTCGTTCGAGCTCAACACGCTGCCCGCCGAGGCCGAGCGAGAACTGCCCGTCTCTCCGTCTCTTCGCTTGGTGCGCCGTCGGGAGTGCCGTCGGCGCGTCAAGCCTCTTGTCTGGACTGGGTTTCGCCGAGGCTGCCCGGGAGTTCCTGATCCGGCGCGGCGCTGACGGCTTCCTCGAACTCCGCTCGACTCAACGATGCCCCGAAGACCGGGCCGCCGGGTTCGAGCAGTCGACCGGAGCGAAGGCTGTCCAGCCGTACGGCGTCGTAGCCGATGCGCTCGATGAGCTCGGCGACGGCGCCCACTGCCTCCTCGTCGTCGCCGGCGACACCGAGCCCGCGGCGGTCCCAGGAGCCGGCAGGCCGGCGTCCGTCCTCGAGAGCGTGGTAGCCGATGTGGTTGAGGGTCTTGACGATCGTGGACCGGGGAAGCCGATGCGCCACGATGTCACTGCTGCCGAACTCGCTCGCTTCGAACAGTTCCTGAACGCCGTCCATCGGCGGCCAGTAGTTCATCGCGTCAACGACGACCTTGTCGGCGAGCAGGGCGGGGTCGAGCGTGAGGAACTTGTGCAGCGGAATTGCCAGCACCACGATGTCGGACTCCGCGACCGCATCGGCCGCCCACCGTGGCTCGGCACCGGGCGCCAGCATCTGGGTGATGAGCGCGATGTGATCCGGGTCGCCCGAGCCGGCGATCACCACCTGGTAGCCGGCCACGACCGCGGCCCGGGCGATCACCGGGCCGACGTGGCCCACGCCCAGCACGCCGATCCGCGGCAGTCGCAGCGGCGGCACCGCCTCGAGCCGGCGGGCGCC
>JAWWOL010000307.1:0-3788 GCA_033851695.1 Frankiales bacterium | reverse complement strand
GCGGCGCTTCAGGGCGCCCACTTCGTCGTGATCGCCGTGCCCTCCCAGGCGCTGCGGCACAACCTGGTCGGCTGGCGGGACCTCATCCCTGCGGATGCCTTGCTGGTCAGCCTGATGAAGGGCATCGAGCTGGGCTCGACGCTGCGGATGAGCCAGGTGATCGCCGAGGTGACCGGCGTGGCCGACCACCGGCTGCTCGTCGTCTCGGGGCCCAACCTCTCGCGCGAGATCGCGCGGCGGCAGCCGGCCGCCAGCGTCGTGGCCTGCGTCGACGAGGACAACGCGCGGGAGTTCCAGGCCGCCAGCACCACCGCCTACTTCCGCCCCTACACCCAGACCGACGTCGTCGGCTGCGAGCTCGGTGGTGCGGTCAAGAACGTCATCGCGATCGCGGTCGGCATGGCTGACGGCATGGGCCTCGGGGACAACGCCGCTGCCTCGCTGATCACCCGGGGTCTGGCCGAGACTGCCCGGCTGGGCGCGGTTCTCGGCGCCGACGCGGCCACGTTCTCCGGTCTTGCCGGCCTCGGTGACCTCGTGGCCACCTGTTCCTCGCCCTACAGTCGCAACCGGACGGTCGGTGAGCAGCTCGTCCGCGGTGGTGTCCTCACGGAGATCGAGGCGGCGCTGCACATGGTCGCCGAGGGCGTCACCTCCTCGCGGTCGATCCTCGACCTTGCCCACAAGCACGGGGTGGAGATGCCCATCACCGAGCACGTCGTCGCGGTGGTGCACGAGGGCATGGCGCCGACCGAGATGGTCCGCAGCCTGATGTCCCGGGAGGCCAAGAGCGAACGGCACGGACAGGCCGACCGGTAGGGTCTGGGAGGTGACGGCAGGCAGCGCAGCAGCGGGCAGGGCGGGCAGGGCGGGCAAGGTACGGGTCGGACTGGTCTTCGGCGGCCGCAGCACCGAGCACTCGGTCTCCTGTGTCTCAGCCGCAAGCGTGCTCGCCGCCGTCGACCGCGACCGCTACGAGGTCGTCGCGATCGGGATCACCCAGGTCGGCCGCTGGGTGCTCGCGCCCGAGCAACCGGCGGCGTTGACGGCCGGCTCGTTGCCCGAGCTGGCCGAGGACCTGGCACCGCTGGTGCTCGCCGGTGACCCGACCGTCCAGGGGCTGGTGTCGCTCGGCGACGGTCCCGCCCTCCCGGCCGTGGACGTGGTCTTCCCGCTGCTGCACGGTCCTTACGGCGAGGACGGCACCCTGCAGGGTCTGCTCGAGCTGGCCGGTCTGCCCTACGTCGGGTCAGGGGTGTTCGCCAGCGCTGCCGCGATGGACAAGCAGCACATGAAGCTCGTCCTGGCCGGCAACGGGCTGCCCGTCGGCCCGTACGAGGTCATCACACCGCGGCAGTGGGAGCAGGACCCGCGCGGGGCCGTCCTGCGGATCGCCGAAAGCCTTGCCCTGCCGGTGTTCGTCAAGCCGGCCAGGGGCGGCTCCAGCATCGGCATCTCCAAGGTCACCGACGCCGCCGGCCTGCCCGAGGCGATCGAGCTCGCCAGGCGCTACGACCCCAAGGTCATCGTGGAGGCAATGCTGGCCGGCCGCGAGATCGAGTGCGGGGTTCTCGAGGGGCCGGCCGGACCCGAGGCGAGTCTGCCGTCGGAGATTCATGTCCATGGCGACCACGCGTTCTACGACTTCGAAGCCAAGTACCTCGACGGCGGCACCGGCTTCGACATCCCGGCACAGCTGCCCCTGGCACAGACCCAGGCCGTGCAGGCGATGGCGTGCGCCGCCTTCGACGCCCTCGGCTGCGAAGGGCTGGCGCGGGTGGACTTCTTCCTCGGCCCCGACGGCTTGGTGGTCAACGAGGTCAACACCATGCCAGGCTTCACCCCGGCTTCGATGTTCCCCCGCATGTGGGCCGCGAGCGGCATCGACTACCCGACCCTCGTCGACCGGCTCCTCACCTCGGCGCTCACCCGTCGACGAGGGCTGCGCTGATCCGCGTACAGTCCGACAATCCCTGCAGAGCAAGGAGTTTTGCGTGATCGAGGCCGCCAGCGTCGAGACGCTCGCCGCGTCCCCCGAGCAGGTCTTCGACTTCGTCGCGGACGTGTCGAACCAGGCCGCGTGGAACAAGGACGTGAGCAACCTGGTGCAGCTGACCGATGGGCCGCCCCAGGTGGGCACCAGGATGACCGGCGACTTCAACCGGCTCGGGCGCATCGACACCGAGATCACCGTCTTCGAGCGGCCGTCCCGGCTGGTCCTCAGCTCGACCGGCGCCCAGGCCGACATGACCCTGGACTTCCGGTTCGCTCCCGAAGGGGACGGCACCCGGATGACCGTGTCCGGCGCGGTCTCGCTCAAGGGCGGCCTGCGTTTCATGGAGGGTGCCCTGCGCGGTCCGGTCGCCCAGCAGTACGCGGACAGGGCGCGCGCTATCAAGGCGGCGCTTGCGTAGTCCGGCCGCAAGTCGATCTTCCTGGGACGGCAGCACATTGCCGGGCGCGTCGGGCGCAACGTCAACACGGGACTCTGTAGTGTTCGACGCTCAAGGACCGTCGGTCCGGGACTCGCCAGGGAGTGAACTGCCGTGCTGCCCGCCTTCGTGTTCACCCTGGACGGCGTTCTCGTCGACAGCGAGCCCGTCAAGCTCCAGTCGTTCGCCGAGGCCTGCCGTGACGTCTGGCGGCTGACGGACGAGGAGCTGCAGACGATCCGGGTCTACAACGCCCGGCAGCGCGGGGTTCCGCGCCGGCAGAAGTTCGAGTTCGTCCACCGTCACCTCGTCATGCGCGGTGACAACGCCAGCGTCACCAGGGTCAACGAGCGCTACGGCGAGCTGCTCGAGCAGCGGCTGCCGGGGGTGTCACTGCTGCCCGGGGTCCGGCACTTCCTCGAGACCGTGCCCGGCCGCCGGTTCGTCCTGAGCGCCGCTCCCGAGAACGAGGTCACCGACACCCTGGTCCGGCACGGCATCGACGACGCCTTCGAGGCGCTCTTCGCCAGCGCAGCAGGCAAAGCCGACACGCTGCGGCGCATCGCAGCAGCCGTCGATGGTCCCGTCGTGTTCTTCGGTGACGCACCGTCGGACCAGGCCGCGGCCGTCGCGACCGCCGTCCGGTTCGTCCCGGTCAACCCCAACGACCACCTGCGTCCGCATGTCAGCGACTGGGTCGCCGACTTCACCGACCTGGGGTCCGTACGCCGCCTGGCCGGACTGCCCCTCGACCTCGACGCCGGTCAGCCGCTCAGCCGGTTGGCGGGGGTGACGCCACGGGACTGGCCGATGGTGGCGCAGGGGCTCGGCTGATCGAGCCGGTCACCGCGGGCGCCAGGTCGCCGAGCAGGTTCTCCTGGTCGTTGACCGACTCGGGTACGGAGAGCTCGAGGCTGGTCGTACGGTCCGTCGTGGTCCACACGACCGTACCGTTGACCGCGCCGGCGGTGAGCCAGCCGACACCGTCCACGTCGACGTGGTCCCCGGCACTGGTGCGCACGGCCGGGACGCCGCAACGCAGCACGACAGCCGGGGAACCCCAGGCGGTCACGAGGTCCGACACCGGTCTCGTCGTACGCCGGGCGCGGCCGTCGAGCGTCTCCGGCAGCGCCTTCGCGAGAGCGGCACAGGCGGCGCCGGCCGCGCCGCCTGTGCCGGTCGGGACGGACACGGGTACGGCAGAGGTTTTGGCGCCACAGCCGGCGACAGCGAGCGCGCCCGACAGGGCGGCCAGGCGCCGGGCGGTCAGTCCCAACTCAGAGGTGCACGACGGGGCAGGTCAAGGTCCGGGTGATGCCGGGGACGCCCTGGACCTGGGAGAGCACCAGCCGCCCG
>JAWWOL010000270.1:0-8505 GCA_033851695.1 Frankiales bacterium | reverse complement strand
GCTGCCGGACGCGATCTGGGGAACGGCGTAGACTCGGGGAATCGCACCAGCCCCCTCAGGGTTGGGGCGTACGGCGCCGAAAGGTGTCGTGCCGACTC
Source organism: Frankiales bacterium (assembly GCA_033851695.1). Lineage (GTDB taxonomy): Bacteria > Actinomycetota > Actinomycetes > JAWWOL01 > JAWWOL01 > JAWWOL01. Next base: position 8,407 of record JAWWOL010000270.1, on the reverse strand, counting down.
GTTCCATGGCCCCCGGTCCCAACCTTTGTCGCCCAGAGCGACTATGCGCCGCGAGGCGACCTGGCGGGTTCGGCACATGACCGCCCCGGACTTCGGTCCGGGGCGCTCGTGTTTCTACCCGGTGGCCAACGAGGCTTCCACCGCTGCCGCGACGTGCAGCCGGGTCGTGGGAAACACCGGCACGGGACTGTCCGAGGCCGAGACGAGCAGCTCGATCTCGGTGCAGCCCAGCACGATCCCCTCGGCTCCGGCAGCGACCAGGCGACCGATCACCTCGCGGTAGACCTGCCGGGACTCCTCCCGTACGAGGCCCAGGCACAGCTCGTCGTAGATGATCCTGTGCACCTCGGCCCGGTCTGCTGCGTCCGGCACGAGCAGGGCCGGGCCATGAGCAGTGAACCGGTCACGATAGAAGTCCTGCTCCATCGTGAAGCCGGTGGCCAGCAGCCCCACCCTGGCGAGCCCGGCCCGGGTCACGGCGACGGCGGCGACGTCGACCAGGTGCAGCAGCGGGATGCTGACGGCGGCCTGCACCTCGTCGGCGACCTTGTGCATCGTGTTGGTGCACAGCACCAGCAGCTCGGCCCCGCCCGCCTCCAGCCCGCGGGCGGCATCGGCGAGCAGCCGTCCGGCTTCCGCCCAGTCACCGCTGACCTGAAGCGCCTCGATGTCCGCAAAGTCGACGGACGCCAGCAGGATCCGGGCGGAGTGCAGCCCGCCGAGCCGGTCCCGTACGAGCTGGTTGGCCAGCCGGTAGTACTCCGCGCTGGACTCCCAGCTCATCCCGCCGAGCAGGCCGATCACCCGCACGCGGTCAACGCCGGTCGAGGTTGTCGCCCGGCCGCACGTTGCGGTGCCGCCGCCGCGAGGTCAGGCCGGGGAAGTCCCCGGGTACGTCCGGCGCCTCGCCGTCCGGATCGGCCAGGGCTGCGCGGAGCAGCTGGAGGGCCGACCGGGCGAGCGCCTCGGCGTCCTGGGTCTCGAGGTCCAGCTCGACCGCGACGCCGGTGCTGCCCTCGCCGAGCCCGAACGCCACCACGGCGGCGGCTCGCTCCTCCGGGGGCAGCGCCGCCAGGGCGTCCTCGAGCCGGGACAGCAGCTCGGCCTCGGACACCCCTTCGACGGCGGACACGTTGTTGGCGATCGTGTTCGCGGCGATGGGGCGCAGGCGGGGCTGGCGCTCGGGAGTCACCCGGCCATGCTAGGTCGGGGTCAGGCCTGGGGACGCTGCAGCCGGGCGACGAACTTGTAGCGGTCGCCGCGGTACATCGACTTGACGAACTCGATCGGCTCGCCGGACTCGTCCTTGCTGTGCCGGGACAGCAGCAGCAGCGGCAGGCCGACGTCGGTGCCGAGCAGCTCGGCCTCACGCGGTGGGCAGGGTGCCGTCTCGATGGTCTCCTCGGCCTCGGCGAGCCGAACCCCGTACTCGTCCTCGAGGGCCGAGTAGAGCGACGGCGCGCGCTCGAAGCTCTTGCGCAGCCCCGGGAATCGCTTGGCGGACAGGTGCGTCGCCTCGATCGCCATCGGCTCGTTGTTGGCCATCCGCAGCCGCTCGATGCGCAGGACCCGGGCGCCGACCTTGATGTTCAGCCGCTCGGCGAGCTCCTCGTCGGCGGCGACGAAACCGATGTCGAGGACCTTCGAGCCGGGCTCGAGCCCCTGGGCCCGCATGCTCTCCGTGAAGCCGGTCATCTCGAGCGCCATGGCCAGCTTGGGTTGCGCGACGAAGGTGCCCTTGCCCTGGATCCGGCTGAGCCGGCCCTCGATGACCAGCTCCTGCAGGGCCTGCCGGACGGTCGTACGGGAGGTGTCGAACGTGAGCGCCAGGGTGCGTTCCGGGGGTACGGGACTGCCCGCCGGCAGCTGCTCGGTCATCTCCAGCAGCGCCCGCTTGAGCAGGTAGTACTTCGGGACGCGGGCGCCGGCGGTGGAAGCGCTGTCATCGGGCGTTGAGGCGGCAAGAAGAGCGGTCACGGCACCTGGCTCCTGCGTCACGGGGGGCTGTCATCGTGCCACGTCCCGGGGTTCCGGCGGAACCACGATGCCGGTGGTGGCGAGACGTAACGTAACTGGTACATGGGAGTCTTGACACTCACATTGGTCTATGCCACTGTCGCAATTGGTCTACACCAATCGGCACGAGGCACCCGGGCGACGCGCAAACGGGACCGGCCGGAAAGCTCCCGAGGAGGAGTTGGCGTGAAAGCTCGTTACGTAGCATCCGTCGGTATCGCGGTCGCCTTGACCGCAACGGCATGTGGAAGCAGCTCCAGCACAAACGGCGCCGGTGCGAACGGCACCAGTGCGAGTGCCACCACCCCTGCGGCAACGTCGGCAGCCCCCACCTCGGCCGCCGCGCCCACGGCCACGACGGGCGGAGGAGCCAGCGGCGCCAAGTGCGCCAACGGCAAGCTCACCGTCTGGCTGATGAGCGACGCCCAGACGGGCTGGCCGGACGCCGTCAAGTCGGCGAACGACTCGTTCGCCACCGCGGTTCCCGGCTGCACCGCCGACGTCCAGTACCAGTCCTGGGGCACCTACCAGGACAAGTTGACCGCGGCGATCAACGGCGGTCAGGCACCTGACGTCGTCGAGTTCGGCAACAGCCAGACCACCAAGTGGATCGCCAGCACCGCACTCAGCGACGCGACCGCCGCCAAGGCGACGATGGACAACAGCGACACCTGGCTCAGCGGTCTGACCACGTCCTGCACCTACCAGGGCAAGACGTGGTGCGTCCCCTACTACGCCGGCACCAGGGTCGTGATCTACCGCAAGGACCTGTTCGCCAAGGCCGGCATCACCGCCGCGCCGACCACGTACAACCAGCTCATCTCCGACCTGGACAAGCTGGAGACCAAGCTGGGCAGCACGCCCAACTTCTCCGCGTTCTACGTCCCCGGCAAGTACTGGTACTTCGGTACGGCCTACGCCGCTGACGCAGACCCGAGCTTCCAGATCGCCACGCAGACCGGCAGCAAGTGGACCGGCAACTACGCGGCGCAGGCCGCGGCGCTCGCCAAGTGGCAGACGCTGGTGAAGAAGTACAGCAAGGCCGACCCGAACGGTGACGAGGCCAAGCAGGACGCCAGCATGGCGACCGGCAACATCGCCGCGATCTACGGCAACGGCTGGGAGCAGGGCGTCGTCTCCGGTCCCAAGGACAAGGGCGGCAACCCGGCGCTGGCCAAGGTGCTGGGCGTGTTCCCGATGCCGAGTGCGGCCAAGCCCGACTCGACCGACGTCATGCCGTCGTTCGTCGGTGGCTCCGACCTCGCCGTGCCGGCCAAGTCCGCCAACCAGGATGCTGCCTGGGCGTGGATCCGGGCCTACACCGGCAAGACCGCCATGGGCATGATCGCCAAGGACGGCGCCATCCCGAACAACACCGCCCAGATCGACCTGGCCAAGGCCGACCCGGCGGTCAAGACGGCGGCGAGCCGCACCTGGTTCGTGCCGATCGCGCCGAACTGGAGCAATGTGGAGTCCGGCGGTGCGTTGCAGGACCTCTTCTCCAAGATCGCGAACGGCAGTGACCCGGCGGCAACGGCGAAGACTGCGGACTCGGCCATCGCCGACACGCTGAACGCCGCTTCCTAGCAACTCTGCGCATGATCCGCACTCGAGAAGGGAGCCCGATGGCCCTCGATACGCAGGCCTCTCGGCCCGCTGGTCGCCGGTCATCGGCTCCCTCTCACGGTCCGGCCGGTGGCGGCAGACGCCGCCGCCGGCTGGTCCGCGGCAGTGTCCCGTACGCCCTGCTCCTCCCGACGATCGTCGTCGTGGCCGCGGTGCTGGGCTACCCGTTGTGGAAGCTGGTCGACATCAGCTTCCGGCACTACGGCTTCGCCCAGATCGTCGGTGGCAAGCCCGCGCCGCGCAACGGCATCCTGAACTACCGCACGCTGTTCAAGGACGACTTCTTCTGGACCGTCCTGCAGCGCACCGTCATCTGGACGGCGATCGTGGTCCTCGCGACCGTGGTGATCGGGCTCGGCCTGGCCCTGCTGATGGAGCGGGTGAGCAGGTCCGTCCGGATCGCGCTGACCTTCACCCTCATCGCCGCCTGGTCGATGCCCCGCGTGGTCGCGACCGAGATGTGGAAGTGGATGACCGACTACCAGTTCGGGGTCCTCAACTACACCTTCGACAAGCTCGGTCTCCACCAGTTCGCCCACTACAACTGGTTCGTCCCCACCCGGCCGATGCCCGGCCTGATCCTGATCGGCGTCGTGGTCGTCTGGGGTGCCCTGCCGTTCGTGGTGATCACCCTGTACGCGGCACTGACGCAGGTGCCCAAGGAGCTGGTCGAGGCGGCCACGTGTGATGGGGCAGGCGCGACGACGGTTTTCCGGATGGTCACCATCCCGATCCTGCGCCCGGTGCTGGTGATCGTCACCAGCCTGTCGATCATCTGGGACTTCGGAGTCTTCGACCAGATCTACATCATGGGTGACAACGTGCCGGACAAGGCGTTCTGGCTGATGGGCGTCTACGCCTACTCCGAGGCCTTCCGGCAGGGCAACTTCGGCTTCGGCGCCGCGATCTCGATCGTGATGGTCGCCATCCTGCTCGTGGTGACCGTCTTCTACATCCGCCAGATGATCAAGCTCGGAGAGACCGAATGAGTGTCCTGAGCCCGTCCCGCCCCGCGCCGACCGTACGGCCCGGCGCGCTCAAGGCCAGGCGTAAGCGCAGGCGGGTGCGCTCCGGCTACAACCTGATGGCCGGCCTCGCGATCGTGCTGATCGGCTTCCCGGTCTACTGGATGGTCGCAACAGCGCTCAAGCCGGGCAACAAGGCGCTGCAGCCGACCCCGCAGTGGTTCCCGTGGCCGCTGACGACGGCGAACTTCACGGCCGCCGTGCACAAGGACTTCTTCCTCTCCAGCCTGCGTAACAGCGTGCTCGTCGTGGTCTGCGTCGTCGTGCTCGCCCTGCTCGTGGCCTCGCTCGCAGCGCTGGCGGTGTCGCGGTTCCAGTTCCGCGGCCGGGCGGTCTTCATCGTGATGATCGTGGGCATCCAGATGGTGCCGCTGGCCGGCCTGGTGATCCCGTTGTTCCGGGTCCTGGCGACCGCGCACCTCACCAACCGGATCCCCGGCCTGGTCCTCGCCTACCTGACCTTCGTGCTGCCCTTCACGGTGTGGACCCTGCGGGGGTTCATCACCAACATCCCGGTCGAGCTCGAGGAGGCTGCGCTGGTCGACGGCTGCAGCCGCACGTCCGCGTTCTTCCGAATCACCCTGCCGCTCATTGCCCCTGGCCTGGTGGCCACCGGCATCTTCGCGTTCATCCAGGCCTGGAACGACTTCCTGCTCGCGGTCACGATCATGCAGAACAACAAGGACTACACCGCGACGGTGTGGCTGTCGTTCTTCACCAACCGGCAGGGCACGTCCTACCCCGAGCTGATGGCCGGCTCGACGATCATCGCGGCTCCGGTCGTGGTGTTCTTCATGGCCGTCCAGCACCGGGTCGCCGCGGGCCTGACCGCCGGTGCGGTGAAGGGATGAGCCTCGAGCGCACGGCTGCGGCGCTGCTGCTGCCCGGCTTCGAGGGCCACGACGTCCCGCGATGGGTGCACGAGCGGATCGCCGGTGGCCTGGGCGGCGTGACGCTCTACGGCCGCAACATCGGCGACCCGGCCCAGCTGGCGGCGCTGACCGCACGGCTGCACGCCGCAGGTGACGGGTTCGTCGTGTCCCTCGACGAGGAGGGTGGCGACGTCACCCGTACGGAGGTCGCGTCCGGTTCGTCCTACCCGGGCAACGGCGCCCTGGGTGCGGCGGACGACCCGGCTCTCACCGCGGCGGTGGCCGCGGCGATGGGTGCCTCCCTGGCCGCCGCCGGGGTCGACCTGGACCTCGCGCCGGTGGTCGACGTCAACATCGACCCGCTCAACCCGGTCATCGGCATCAGGTCCTTCGGCGCCGACCCGCTGGCCGTGTCGCGGCACACCGCGGCGTTCGTCGAGGGGCTGCAAAGTGCCGGCGTAGCAGCCTGTCTCAAACACTTCCCGGGACACGGCAACACCCACGTCGACTCCCACCGTGGGCTGCCCGTCGTCGATGACGACCTCGACACCCTCGATCGCACCGCGCTGCCGCCGTTCCGGGCCGGCATCGACGCCGGTGCCAGGGCGGTGATGACCGCGCACCTGGTCGTGCCCGCCTACGACACGGTGCCGGCGACGATCTCCCGCCGCGTCCTCACCGGCCTGCTGCGCGAGGAGCTCGGCTTCGCCGGCGTCATCGTCTCCGACGGCCTCGACATGGCCGGCCTGTCCGACACGGTCGGCTTCCTCGAGGGTGCCGTGCTCTCCCTCGCCGCCGGTGCGGACCTGTTGTGCACGGGCGGTTCGCCGACCGACGACGGCACCGTCGACGCGCTGATCACGTCGATCGTGGCGGCCGTCCGCCAGGGCAGGCTCTCCGAGGAGGCGCTCGAGGCGTCGGCTGACCGCGTACGGGACCTCGGGCACTGGTCGGCCAAGCGCAGGGCCGAGGTGTCGTTCGACGCTCCTGCCGGTCTGGTGCTCGGCCGAGCGGCCGCCGAGCGCGCGCTGCACGTCTCAGGTGACGTGACGGTCGGCCCCGGCGCGCTGGTCGTACGGCTGGGCAGCCGGCCCAACGAGGCCGTCGGGGTCGTGCCGTGGGGTGTCGGGGCGCCGATGGCCGCCCTGGACCCGTCGGTCAAGGAGGTCGAGGTCGAGTCGCCGGACGTGCCGGCCGCCTCGCTGATCGCTGCCGCCGCCGCGCGCCCGCTGGTGGTCGTGGTCCGTGACCTGCACCGGATCGACTGGCACGCAAGCGTTCTCGTCGCGCTGGTTGCTGCCCGTCCTGACCTGGTCGTCGTCGAGATGGGCGTGCCGGTCCAGCGTCCGTACGGGGTCCGCGGCTACCTCGCGACCTACGGTGCTGCCCGGGTCAACGGCGAGGCAGCCGCGCGGGCCCTGTTGCCGCGGCGGTCATGAGCGGCTCGCCCGACGCGGTCCGCATCGGTGTCGATGCCGGTGGCACCGGCACCCGCGCGGTCGTGACCCGCGCCGGCGAGGTGGTCGACCGGCTCACCGGCGGACCGCTCAACGTGCTGCTGCACGCCGATGCCCTTGACCGGCTGGCCCTCATGATCACCTCGTCCGGCGCCACCGAGGCCGGCCTGGGTCTCGCCGGGGTGCGCTCGCCGCTCGAAGCCGATCGGATCGCGGCAGAGCTCGAGTCCCGTACGGGGGCCACCGTCGCCGTCGGTGACGACGCCGAGTCGGCCCTGCTCGGCGCTTTTGCCGGCGCACCAGGCATCGTCGTCATCGCCGGCACCGGGTCGGCCGCTTATGGTCGGTCGACGGAGCGTGCCCTGCGCGTCGGCGGCCACGGCTACCTGCTCGGCGACGAGGGCGGCGGCTACTGGATCGGCAACCAGGGGGTGCGCCGGGCGCTGACCTCCTCCGACGGCACCGGCCCCGCCGCCCCAGGGCTAGAAGCCTTGGTACGCAAGCACTTTGGCGTCGACGAGGTGGGTCAGGTCGAGGGCATCGTCTATGCCGCGCCGACCGACCGGGCCGCGCTGGCCGGCCTCACGCCGACCCTCGCCGGCTCCGACGACCCCGCGGTCGCGGAGATCTTCCACGAGGCCGCGGCGTCGCTGGCCTCGTTGGTGACCGCCGTGCACGACCGGCTCGGTCCGCTGCCGGTCGCGATGATCGGCGGGGTGTGGAACATCGCCGCCATTCGTGACCGGTTCGTCGCGCTGACCGGCGCCGTCGACCCGCTGCACCCGCCCGAGTGGGGTGCCTTGCTGCTGCTGGACCAACCGCTTCCTGAGGAGATCCCGTGACTGCCGGTGCCTTGATGACCGCCGAGATCGCCGAGCAGCCGGAGGTCCTGGCTCGCCTGCTCGCCACGGCCGGTCCCTCGGTCCTGGCGGTGGCCGAAGCGATCCGGGCCGCGGCTCCGCGGTTCGTGCTGTTCGCGGCGCGGGGGACCAGCGACCACGCGGCGCTCTACGGCAAGTACCTCGCCGAGGTCCGCCTCGGCTGGGCCGCAGGGCTGGCCTCGCCCTCGTCGATGACGGCCTACGGCGCCCGGCCCGACCTGCGCGACGTGCTCTTCATCGCGGTCAGCCAGTCCGGCGCATCGCCGGACCTCGTCGAGTCGACGACCACGGCGCGTGAGTGCGGAGCGCTGACCCTGGCAGTGACCAACAACGCCTCGTCCGCGCTGGCCTCGGCCGCGCAGCTGCACCTCGACGTGCTGGCCGGTCCGGAACGGGCGGTGGCCGCGACGAAGACCTACTCCGCCGAGCTCCTGACCCTGTGGATGTTGGTCGACGCTCTGTGCGACGGCGACTTCTCCAGCGCAGCAGCGCTTCCGGACGCCGTGGCTGCCTGCGTACGCGAACCGTCG